>JANXTD010000515.1 GCA_025352585.1 Fimbriiglobus sp. | reverse complement strand
ATGCGGGCCGTGCTCTCCTTCATGCTGGCATCGACGGCCCCGGTGAGCGTGAAGCGGTACGCCAGCGGGGCCTTGCCGGAGGTGTTGTCCTCGCGCAGCGCACTCGGCGGCAGCCCGAAGGCTTCGAGCAGGTCGCGGCGCGTCTCGACGGTGCGCTGGCTCAAGCCCAGGTCGCGCAACTGCGGGGCGGTGAACAGCCCGACGCGGCCGTCCGGGGCGGCGGGCAACGGGGCGGTGTCGGTGACGGTCACGCCGTCGGCCTCGAACTTCTTGCGGTCGCGCAGATCGACGTACCAGTCGGTCGCGCCGCGGCGGCCCTTGCGGAGTTGCACGTCGCGGTCGGCCATCTTGCGGGCGACCGCCAGGAACGCCGGGTGGGCCGCGCCGATCACGTCCACATAACCGTTGAGCTGCGACGGCTTCGCGGCCGGCTCGCCCGCGCCGACGACTTCGCCCAGCACGCCCTTCGGCCCGCAGACGAGTTGCTTGCACGCCAGGGCCGGCAAGACCGCGTGGCCGCTGAGCTTCTGGTGGACGTAGGCGACCGTCGGCACGTCGGTCAGTTTGGCGATGAGGTCGGCGAGGTCGTAGCAGACGCCGAACTCGGCGGTGGCCGCGTCCTTGTCGCCGGGGTTGAAGTCGAAGACGATGACCGCCGGCCGCGTCTCGGGCTTCGACCGCGCCGCGTCGATGCGGTTCTTGATGCGGGTGTAGCCCTCGCTGGTGACCGGGTTGGTCACCGTGACATACAGCCCGGCGTCCTGGGCCGCCGACACGCCGGCGGAGGCGAAGAGCGTCGCCAGGGCCAAGACCGCGGTTCGCCAGCCAGTTGCGAGCATCGTGCGACCCCAAGCGACGGTTCACGGGACAGTCCGCGGCCCGCGACACCTCGCGCCGGGCCACCCTCAGTATACCGCGACGCAAAGTGGTTACTCACGGAAGAAGCCTGAAACCGACCCCGCGCGGCCCGAGTAGTTCCGGCGAGACCCCTCGGCCCTCGAACCCGGACCCCCGCCCATGACCCGCCCCCTGCTCCTCGCCGCGGCCCTGCTCGCCGGGACCGCGGCCAGCGCCGGCGAGCCGTGGGCGCGACTGCCGCCGACCGCCGACCTGTTCGGCGTCATCGACCGCCCGCACCAGCTTGTCGCCGCTTTGCTCAACCACCCGGCGACGACGTCGGCCCGCGAACTCTCGGCGGTCCGGGCCGCGCTCGACGCCCCGAACGCCCGCCGGGTCGAGCAACTCGCCGCCTACTACGAGCGCGAGATGGGCAACGATTGGCCGACGATCCTCGAACAGGTCGCCGGCCGCGGGGTCGCCTTCGCCACGCTCACGACGCAAGAGCCGGCCCCCGTCGTCATCGTTGCCGAGGGGACTGACGCCGCCGCTTCCAAGACCTTCTTCGAGCTGGCGATCCGGGCCTTCGAGGACGAAGTCACCCGCCAGAACCCCGACGCCAAGCTGCGCCGCGGCAGCCACGGCGGCGCGCAGACCGTCCACTTCGGCGACGACTTCCACGCGGCGCAGGCCGGCACGTCGATCGTCTTCTCGAACCGCGAGCCGGAGTTGCACGCCGCCTTGACCCGCGACACGAAGTCGATGCCGCGGGCGCTGTGGCGCGCCAGGGCACTGCTGCCCGCGAAGCCGCTGGCCGTCGTCGCCTTCGACCTCGTGCCGCGCAAGTCGTCGGAGGCGAGCAAGGTCTTCTTCGAGAACACCCGCCGCGAGATCATCCCGACGATCCTCTTCGGCGGCACCATTGACGCCGTCCGCCGGGCCGACCTCGCCGCCTTGAGCTTGCACGTCAGCGGGGACCGCGTCGAGGGCGTCGTGCGGCTCAACGCCAAACGGGCCGACTTGCCGGCCGAGTTGGCGCTGCACGTCCCCGCCGCCGGCCAGCCGGGAAGTCTGCCGCTGCTGGAGCCGCCGGGGGTCGCGTTCAGCCAGAGCCTGACGCTCGACGTGGCGAGCTACTGGACCAACAGGGCCAGCTTCGTCGGCCCCGCGCAACTGCCCGAACTGGAGAAAGCGGAGCGCGACGCCTCGAAGCTGTTCGCCGGGCCGTCCATCGGCCAGGTGCTCGAGATGTCGGGGCCGTACCACCGCGTCGTCGTGATGGCGAAAGGCGACTTGCCGTACCGGGCGAAGCCGGGCGAAGCCTACCCGCCGACGGCCCTGGTGTCGTCGATGCGCGACCCGCGCTTCGGCAAGTCGGCGTCGTCGATCCTGCGCGGGGCCGGCCTCGTCGGCTCGCTCACGGCCGGGCTGACGATGGCCGACGAGACCTTCGACGGCGTCAAGATCGTGACGTACCGCTTCCCCGACGGCAAGCCGCTGCCGGCCGACCCGGAGAACCTGCGCTACAACACGACGCCCTGCTTCGCCGTCGTCAACGACTCGCTCGTGGTCGCCTCCGAGCCGAGCGTGATCCGCGCCCTGATCCCCGAGTTGAAGCGCCTCAACACGCGCGACCCGACCGCCCCGGCGTGGCGCGCCAAGGCCTACGGCCGTGGCCTCAGCGCGGCGGCGGTGGCCAGCCCCGAGGCGTTGATTTCGAGCCTGATCCAGTCGCGCAACCTCGGCCTCGCCGCCGCGAAAGTCGAGGCGAAGCAACTGACCGACTGGCTCGCCACGCTGGGCGACGCGGCGGTGACGATCGACCACGCCGCCGACTTCTTCGAGCTGAAGTTCGCTTCCACACCGAACGCGGGGAAGTCGCCGTGAAAAACCCCTTCGACGTTTACACGCCGACGAAGTCGAACCCCTGGACGCTCGCCAAGGCGGGGCACCTGCTGCGCCGCGCGACCTTCGGCCCGACCCGCGCCGAGTTGCTAGCTGCCTTCCGCGACGGCCCCGCAGTCACGATCACGCGGCTGGTGCAGGGCGTCACACCGACGGCCGACGAGGTCGCCACGTCGGAGTTCACCGCCAGCGAACGCAGCTTGCCGCAGGGGGCAGGGGCGACGCAACTGGCGGCGTGGTGGCTCGGCCGCATCCTACGCACCGGCCACCCGCTGCGCGAAAAGCTCAGCCTGTTCTGGCACAACCACTTCGCCACGAGCGTCGTGAAAGTCCGCAACGCCCGGCTGATGCTCGGGCAGTACCAGCTCCTTCACGCCCACCACTCCGGTGTCGGGCGTGTCGATCTGCGCGAACACCAGCGCCAGCGCCGGGACCAACTTCCGGTACTTGGCCAGGTGG
>JANXTD010000476.1 GCA_025352585.1 Fimbriiglobus sp. | reverse complement strand
TGCCCGCCGTCCGGGGGTTGCCGGTGCCGCGCGGGGCCAAGGCCTGGACCGAACTCGGCTTGGCCGGTCTGGCCGAACGGGCCGAGCCGCTGGCGGAGTGCCGAGCCGACGAACTCTGGCGGGGCGGGCTGCACCTGCCGATCGCGCGGTACCGGGCCACGGCGGACCAGATCGCGGCGATCGAGCGTACGCTCGACCAACTCGCGGCGAAGGACGAGGCGACCGTGCCGCTCGAGACGGTGCCCGGTGTCGGGCCGCGGACGGCCGAGGTCATCGCCACCCACCTTGGCGACGCCAAGCGGTTCGACTCGGCGGACGAGGTGAGCGCGTACGCCGGGCTGGTGCCGCGGCAGTACCGGCGCGGGGAGACGGACCGGCGCGGGCGGATCACCGAGCGGGGGTCGAAGGTGCTGCGGAGCGCCCTGGTCGAGTGCGCCTGGTGCGGCCTGCGGTCCGACGCGTGGGCGCGGGGCGTGCGGGGGCGGCTCCGGGCGAACGGGCCGTCGAAGAAGAAGGCGGTGGCGCTGGCGCGGAAGCTCCTGGTGCGGTGCTGGGCCACGTTGAAGCGGAACGAGCCGTGGATGCACCAGGCGAAGCCTGCACCAGCGGCCGCTACGGCGTGACGAAGGGGACGAGGCCGGCGAGGGTGAGGGGAGTTCGACGGGGCGGGGGGTGAGCCATCCGTGAGCCATCGAGGGGCCGGGTTCGGGTCGGGGATGAATCCAGGGGGCCACCCGGGAGACCGCGCAGCTTGAGTTGAGGGGGCGTCCCGGCCAGGGTGCGACACTCCTGCCCGAACGAATGCGGCCCCGGGCTTTGAATGGGATCCCTGCGGCCGGGGCTTGACCCGTGACCGCGAGTAGTCGAGTACAACCCGGGTTTGTTCCGCGAAGCGAAGCCGGCGAAGATTGGCTACTACACCCGCGAGGATCCGAGCGGTGGGAGACAAGGGAAAGCTCAAAACGGGAGCTTGGCTCCCCACGGCATCATAGTCGATCCAGCTCAGCCGCGGCGGGGGCCGCACGAGCGACAATGAATCTCAGAAAGCATACATGCGGCCCCGGTATGCTCCAGCTCCAGGGGCGACGTGTTTTGAATCCCACGCGCTATCCTACAGTGTTACACCGGCAAGCCGCGGCGTCACTCGCAAGCGGCACGCCACACTCGGCGCAGAATCGCTCCGGCGTGGGCCCAGTGACAACACGCTGTGTGAGGGGGAAACCGAGCCGGCTCACGGCAACCGAGACCACCACCACCACCAGGCACGGCACCCAAGACCGCCGGTATCCACGGCTCCAGATCAACCCGAGCCGAGTCCGCTGCGAACATCCCGAACACAGCGGCGATGGCAACGAGCGAGCACGTAATGGCGGCTGCCTTGCCGCCCGCCGCGACCGTCTTGTCTGAGCAGTACCACAGCGCGTGGCGGGACTCGGGCCGCTCCGCGCTGACTCGCGCGTCGGCCCGGTGTCGGCCTGTGTTCCAGAGCAGGTGGAGCTGCGGCCAGAACAACAACCCGGCGGCGACGAGTCCGAGTCCTACCCCGCCTTCGAAAAACGCCAGTACGCGCTCAAATCCGACGGCTGACAAGAGGGTGCCGAGCGTCGCGCCAACTGCGGCCGCAGCGAGTAGAGCGAGGCCCAGTGCGGCCGGCAGCCACGCGACGGGCCGATAGCTCGGTAGCAACCGCTGGAAGCAGTGTGGGCAGCACCCAGGGTTGTACCGAAACGAGAACGGCGGGAATAGCATCCGCCACACCGTCCAGTACGTGACCCGCTTCTCGCAATTCGGGCATCGCACTTCGTTCGCCCACAGCCGCCTAACGACCCATCTCAGCAGCGGCGGGGGCTGAGTGAGCTACGAATCCCTGAAAGTCTACATGCCCCTGCCGTCTGCTGCAGCGCCCGGTGAGGGCCACCGAGGGTTCCGCGGCGGCGCCTGAAGCAGGTAGTCCCGGAAGGGGGCGTAGCCGGCCCGCAGTGTGAGTACGCGGAGCGACTCCTCGACCGTCTAGGCCGAGGCGAGCCAGCGCGCGAAGGGGGCGTTGACCAGCCTCCGCCCCCGCGCCAGAGGTGGCGACACTGGTTCCTGCCGCCAGCCCCAAGAGTGATACTATATTGATAATATCATGGATCGTCGTCCCAATTTCCATCGCAGTACCCTCTGTTGAACTTGATCTATATGCGGAATCGCTAAAGGGTTGCACCTCGTCAACCTCCCCGGCGGCCCGCCGATGGGCTGGGTGAAGCCACTTCCGTCGGCTCGCCCGTGAGCGAATCACTCGCCTGCATCGCCCCCAACTCCCCCGGCCCGCCCAATCGGCACAGGTGCCGCCGACTCCCATCCCGCGAATCGGCCCGCCTCGCTTGCTAGTGTACACAAAGCCATGTATCTACTGACCGGGGCGACTGCCGTCCGTCACTTCGGGAGGGTCGAGCCGTGCCGCTGCGTTACCTGTTCGTGGACATGAACTCTTACTTCGCGTCGGTCGAGCAGCAGGACCGGCCGCGGCTCCGCGGCCGCCCCGTGGCCGTCGTGCCCGTCCAGGCCCAGACGACCTGCTGCCTGGCCGCCAGCTACGAGGCGAAGGCGTTCGGCGTCAAGACCGGCACCCCCGTCTGGCGGGCGCGTGCCCTGTGCCGCGACCTCGAGTGCGTCCCGGCCCGGCCGGCGCGGTACGTCGAAATCCACCACGAGATCGTCCGGGCCGTCGGCCGCTGCGTACCGGTGGACCGCGTCCTGTCCGTGGACGAGATGGCCTGCAAGCTCCTCGGCGACGAGCGGAAGCCGGAGAACGCGGCGAAGATCGCGGCGGCCATCAAGGCAGCCGTCGCCAAGGCGTGCGGCCGGTGGATGCGCTGCTCGGTCGGGGTCGCGCCCAACGGCCTGCTGGCCAAGGTCGCCAGCGACATGCGGAAGCCCGACGGCCTGACCGTCATCCGGTCCGAGGAGTTGCCCGCCCGGCTGCACGCGCTCAAGTTGACTGACTTCCCCGGCATCGGCCCGCGGATGGAGAAGTGCCTCCACCTGCACAACGTGTTCACCGCCGAGCGGCTCTGCGCCTTGAGCGTTCAGCAGCTCAGCCGGGTCTGGGGCAGCCGGGTCCACGGCGAGCGGTGGTACTACCAGCTCCGCGGCGACGAGGTCCACGAGAAGCCGGCCGTCCGCCGGACGCTCGGCCAGTCGAACGTGCTGCCGCCCGAACACCGCACCGACGCCGGCTCCCGCGCCGTGCTGGTGCGGCTGATCCACAAGGCGTGCGGCCGGCTGCGGGACGTCGGCCACTGGGCCGGCCACCTGCACGCCGGCGTGAACTACCTCGGGGCGGGCCGCCGCGGCTGGGAGGCGTCCACGCCGCTCTCGCCCTGCCAGGACACCCTCACCGTCCTCCAGGCCTTCGCCGGGCTGTGGGGGCGGCGGCCGCGGGACGCGGACCTGACCCCGCTCAAGGTCGCGGTGACGCTGACCCGGCTGACGCCGACCCGCGCGACGACGCTGTCGCTCTTCGACGAGGACCGCAACCGCACCGCCCTCGCGCAGGCGATGGACGCGATCAAAAAGTGCTTCGGCCGCAACTCGGTCTACTTCGGGGCGTTGTCCGGGGCCGAGGACGCGGCCCCGCTGCGCATCCCGTTCGGCACGCCGCCCGTCAACAGCCCCGCGTACCAGTGAGGTGGCCGTGGAGACCCCGGATCGCGCGCCGCCGTTCGTCGTCGGCCTGGTGGCCCCGCACGACTTCGACGCCCCCGGCCTGGCCGACGCCCTCGACCGGCTGCTCCTGGGGCTGACGGCCAAGAAGCGCCACCTGACGATCGTCGTGTGCAGCGTGATGAACCAGCCGGCGAGCGTCGCCGCCGGCGAGGTCTGCCGCCGGCACGGCTGGCTCGAACAGTGGCGCGTCCCGGACCCGGACGGGTCGCGCGGGCTGGCGGTGCTGCGGGAGGGCGTGGCGATCGCCGCGACGGCCGGGGCGGTGGTCCTTTTGGTGGGCGGTTGCGTCCCGGAATCGACCCGCCGGCTCGCGTGGCTGTGCGCGTGGCTCGGGACGCCGCACCGGGTGGCGCGGATCGGCGGGTAGCCAGGCGGCCGAGGTTGCGCGGGCGAGCGTCCGGACGCTCGCCCCGGGGCCGGGCCGGCGCGGCCGCCGCCCCACACGGCCAGCGCCCCCAGTGCGTTCACGTTCGTCTGGCCGCGCCCCGCTGCCTGGGAGGGGCGGACCTACCCCGTGGGGGCCGCGGCCGGGCCGGGCTCATTGCCCAGCAGGTTCGGGTGTGCGTCGATCGGGCACGCCTAAGTTTTGTTAGACCTGCTCGCCCGGCCGCGGGAGTAAAAGTGAAGCATGGCGGCTAGAAAGCCGAACCGACTGTTGTTGACAAATCCCCGCCGGGCCGCTGCCGGGCCGCGCCACCCCGGAAGACTGTCGTGTCCAAAGGCAACCGATCCCGAACAAAGACCCCGGCCGCGCCCCTGGCCGCCGCCGCCCCCCTGGTCCCCTCGATCCTACGCGAGGCCCCGCCCCAGCCCGAGCCGCCCCTGGCCCGCGTCGCCCGCGCCGCCGCCGAGTGGTCCGGCAGCTCGACCGCCTTCGGCCTGGCCGCCCTCGCGATCGCCGTGTGGCTGGCCACCGGCCCCGCGTGCGGGTTCTCCGACACGTGGCAGCTCGTCATCAACACCGGCACCACGATCGTCACGTTCCTCATGGTGTTCCTCATCCAGCGGGCGCAGAACAAGGACTCGCGGGCCGTCCACCTGAAGCTCAACGAGCTGGTGGCCGCGGTCCAGGGGGCGAGCAACCGCCTGATCAACGTCGAGGACCTGACCGAGGAGGAGGTGCGGTCGCTCCACGAGTACTACGGCACGCTCGTCGGCCTGGCCAAGGCGGACCGGCAGCTGACGGCGTCCCACAGCGTCGAGGAGGCCCACGGGGCGCACGAACGGAAGGCGAAGGCCGACCGCGGCCCCGAGTCCGCCTGAGCCGCGCGACGGGTCCCGCCGGCTGCGGGAC
>JANXTD010000458.1 GCA_025352585.1 Fimbriiglobus sp. | reverse complement strand
GAGGGTCGCGGCGGGCGACGGCACCGTCCGCGGGCGGCGACAGTACGGCGGCTGACTGCCCACGTTGCCGTCGCCCGTTTCGACCCTCGCTCGCGCTTCGGGCTAACGCGCCTGCGGCGGGGCCGAAAACCCCGAAGCCCGAACGGTGCCGACGCAACAAACAACCCAGGCCGTGTGCTTGGGCCGTCACCGAAGGAGTCGCGCTGCCTTGACGCTGTACTGCACGGCGCTGCCGACGGTCGCCACGACCATCGCCGCCATCAGGGCGAACTGCACCGGCCCGAGGGCGTCGGCGGCCGCACTGTGGCCGTGGCCGCGTAGCGTCAGGATGAGCAGCACGCCGACGATTACGACGCACTGCAAGCCCATCTTGAGCTTGCCGAACCAGTCCGCTCCGAAGGTTTGGCCGGTCGCCTCGACGATGCCGCGGAGGCCGGTGACGAGCAGTTCGCGGCAGACGACGACGGTGGCGACCCACGGGGCGACGTTGGCCCCCTCGACGGGGATCAGGGAGATGAACGCGCCGGCGACGAGGACCTTGTCGGCGAGCGGGTCGAGGCTGCGGCCGACCGCGGTCAGCGGGCCGTAGCGGCGCGCCCACCAGCCGTCGGCCCAGTCGGTGAGCGCGGCGACGGCGAAGGTGGCGAGGCCGGCGGCCCACCACTCGCGGGAGACGCAGGCGAACAGCACCACGCCCAGCGGCAGCCGGGACAGCGACAGCAGGTTCGGCGCGTTCCAGAGCGGGTGCGCGGCCATGCGGGTCGCTTCCAGTGTCAGCGGGTTGTCACCGCTTCGGTCGCGGCCGGGGTCGGGGCGGGCCGGCGCGGCGGCGGGGTGTCGGTCAGCGGCACCGACGCCCGGTCAGTGTAGCGGGCGCGCCGGCCCAGGGCGATGAAGCCGCGCTCGACCGTCGCCGCCAGCCCGGCCGAGACGCCGAAGGTGAGCGCGACCGCCAGCAGCGTCAAGCCCACGCCGCCGGCCGTGTCGAGTTCGGGGACCGAGTCGGCGAGGAGGCCGAAGGACAGGCGGTGAAGCGGCTGGTGCGTCAGGTAGACGCCGTAGGAGATCGCCCCGAGTCGGCGCAGCGGCCACAGACTCAGCAGCCTCGTCAACCGGCTGCGGTCGTCGGTCAGCGTCAGGAACAGCAGCAGCGCGAAGGTGAGCGCCAGCCAGGTGTGCGTGAAGGTGCCGTACCACGGCTTGACCGCGCCGAACGCCTCCGGCCGCACCGCCATGAGGCCGACGCCGGCCGCGAACGCCACGAAGCCCAGCTTCGCGAGCGGCCGGGCGGCGCGGGCCGCCGTCGCGCACGCCGGCTCCCACAGCACGTAAGCGACCAGGACGCCGGCGAAGAAGCTGTCGGCGCGGCTGACCAGCGAGACGTACCCGGCGACCGGCGGCATCAGCGCGCGGATCAGCGGCCCGGCGACGAGGCTGGCGACCGCGACCGCCGGCAGCAGCGACGGCCGGGCGTAGCGGACCAGCAGCGGCAGCAGCAGGTAGAACTGCACCTCGACGGCCAGCGACCACGTCACCGCCAGCCAGCCGGGGCCGAAGGTGGCGTGCGTTGCCATGCCGAGGTTCTGCGCGAAGACGGCGTAAGTCCACGGTGGCGGCTCGCCCGGCTCGAACATCGGCGCGAGCGCCGGGCGGCCCGCGAGGCACACTTTGGCGACGGCGTAGCAGGCCAGCGTCAGCGCGTACAGCGGCAACAGCCGGCAGGCGCGGCGCAGGTAGAAGACGCGGAAGTAGTTCGCGGCGGGGCGCGCCTTCAACAGGATGTCGGCGATCAGGTAGCCGCTCAACACGAAGAACAGATCGACGCCGGCCCAGGCCAGCGCGAGCGGACCGGTGCGCGTGCCGAGCGGGGCGGCGACGAGGTGCCAGGCCAGGACGGCCAGAATCGCCAGGCCGCGCAGGCCGTCGAGTTGGGGGATCCGCGGTCGCATCGGTCGGGCGTCTCTGACGGGGCGGGCGAGCCTAGTGCGCCGCACGGCGGACGCAACCCCGGCCTCGACTTCGGCACCCGGTCCACGCCGAAGGTAACCCATCGGCAGCCGGGGCCGTCGGACTTGAGCCGGCCTCGATTTCAGTTGACACCACGAATCGGCAGGCTATTGTCCCGCCGCGACGGTGCGCCCAGTTTCTCGGAACCCCGCCGCGACCACGGAAGGTCTTGCCTCCATGACTGAACCGCAACCACCGCGGCCACTGTCGTCGTCGATCGAGGCGCTGGAGCCGCGCGAAATGCTCTCGGGCACGCCGTGGCTCGTCGAGGCGTTCCAGCGCGGCCCGAACGCCGGCCTGCCCCAGGGCTGGTCGCAGTGGAGCAGCGACGGCGGCCGCGACTTCGCCGTGAGCACCGCCGGCGGCCTCGGCGACGCCGGGCAACTCGTCGGGAGCGTCCCGACCGGCGGGACCGCCCGCGCCTGGCTGACCAACGGCTACTCGGCCGACATCGAGACCTCGGCCGCGGTCTACCTGAACTCGACCGCGT
>JANXTD010000844.1 GCA_025352585.1 Fimbriiglobus sp. | reverse complement strand
GACCCGCGCCGTCTCGGCCGCCACGTCCGCCGGGGTGCCGAGGCGCAACACCGCCTCATCGACGTTGCCCTGAAACACGAGGTGCGGGTAGTCCGCCTTCGCCGCCGCGAGGTCGTGCCGCTTGCCGAGGCTAATCACTTCGGCCCCGCTCGCCGCCATCAGGTCGAGGTGCGGGCACTCCTTGACGAACAGGATGCGCGGCACCCCCGGCGAAGCGGCGAAGATCGCGCGGTGGTAATGGTCGGCCCACTTCGCGTACTCCTCGCGCGTGAGCATGCCGGCCCACGAGTCGAAGAGCTGGTAAATGTCCGCGCCCTCGGAGATGAGCGTGTTGAGGAACGAACTTGTCGCCCCGTTAAGCCGGTCGAGCAGCCCCGCCCAGACTTGCGGGTTCTCCGCGGCGAAGGCCCGTGTGGCGTCCATGTCCTTGCCGGTGCCGATGCAGTACGTCGCCACGGTGAACGGCGAGCCGGCAAACACGATCACCGGCAGTTCGCCGCGTAACTCCTTCTTGACCCGCTCCAACAGCTTGCGGATGGCGTCGTAAGACTCCGGCGCGGGGTCGGGGTCGAGCCGGTCGAGGTCGGCCAGCGTGCGGATGGGCCGGTCGGGCTGCGGGCCGATGTCCTTCACCAGCGTGAACGGCAACCCCATCGACATCGGTAGGGTCGTGATGTCGTAGAAGAGGATAATGCCATCGACGCCGAAGCGGCGTGGGCAGAGCGACGCCGCGGCCGACTTCTCCACGTCGGCGGAGAACTCGTAGAAGCCCAACCCGGAGCGGATTTTGGCGAACTCCGGGTCCCAGCGGCCGGCCTGACGCATCGCCCAGACCGGGGCACGCTCGACCGCTTCGCCGCGGGCGGCCCGCAACAGGAGATGATCCTTCAGCCCGATCGACATTTCGCGGTCCCGTTCGTCGGCGATTTAAAGCGGCTTCGTGCCCACGTAGAGCGTGGCGATGCCGAAGGTGAACGGGTGATAGTGTAGGTCCGCGAGGCCGTGCGTCGCCATCTTCGCGGTCAGTTCCTCGTAGTCCGGGAAGCCCATCACACTCGCCGGCAGGTAGTTGTACGCGCTCTCCGGGCTGCGCGAGAACAGTTGCCCGACGCGCGGCAACAGTGTGGTGAAGTACCAGCGGTACAGTGGCCCGATGATTCGTCCGCGCGGCTTCGAGAACTCCAGCACCGCGACCCGCCCGCCCGGCTTGGTGACGCGGACCATCTCCGACAGGCCCTTGTCGGTGTCGGTGACGTTTCGCAGCCCGAAGGCGACCGTCACGAGCTGAAACGTGTCGTCGGCGAACGGCAACGCCTGCGCGTCGGCCGCGAGGAACGTCACGCGCTCGCCGATGCCGCGCTTGTCGGCCTTGGCGACGGCCCGCACGAGCATCTCGCGCGTGAAGTCGGCCCCGACGATGGGGACGGCCTGCTTCGCCGCGGCGTCGTAGGCGATGGCGAGGTCGCCGGTCCCGGTGCAGAGGTCGAGGATCGGCCCCGCCTCTGGCCCCGCCGGCGGCGCGAGCAGCGTAGTCTTGCGCCGCCAACGGCGGTCGATGTTGAGGCTCAGCAGGTGGTTGAGGAAGTCGTACCACGGCGCGATCTGGCCGAACATCCGCTGGATGCGCACCTCGCGCTTATCGACGACGGGGGCGGTCGGTTCGGTCGCGGTCACAAGCGGACTCCCTGACTCAGAGACACGGAACACTCCAACCGCGTTTTCGCCGTGTCCGCAACACCGCGGGGTTCTATCCTGACGACTCGCACCCACCGCCCAGGGGTTCCGGCCATGCTCGAGTCGCGCAAGTTCCTCGTCAAGGAGAAGGTCAAGTTCCTCGCGGCGCACGCCACCTACGAAATCTACGACGGCGAGACCCAGAAGCGCACCGGGACCGCCGAGGAAGAGATCGGCGTGTTCGTGCGGATGATGCGATGGCTGATTAGCAAGCAACTCATGCCGACGCGCGTCGAGATCCGCGAGACGCCCGACAACGCCCTGGTCTTCACCGTCAGCCGCGGCTGGTACCTGTTCCGCTCCCGCGTCGAGATCCGCGACGCCCAGGGCGTGCTCGTCGGCTACCTCAAGAGCAAGCTCTTCTCGTTCGGCGGCGGCTTCCTGGTGTACGACGCCAAGGACCAGCAGTTCGCCGACGTGAAGGGCAACCTGTTCGGCTTCAAGTACCGCGTGCTGACCCCCGACGGCGGCTTCGAGATGGGCAAGGTTTCGAAGGAGTGGGGCGGCCTCGCCAAGGAACTGTTCACGTCCGCCGACAGCTACATGATCGAGGTCCACGAGGACCTGCACGAGCAGCCGATCGCCAAGATGCTCGTCCTGGCGGCGGCCCTGGCCGTCGATATGATCTTCAAGTCCGAGAAGAAGGGCGGCATCAGCGGCCTCATCGGCGAGTAACGGAGGCTACGACCATGCTAACACCCGAAGGCTGCCGCGCGCGGCGGCAACGACTCCTCGATGCCCTCAAGCCGGCGACGGCGCTGCTCTTGGGCGACCCGCTGAACCTGCGATACTTCGCCGCCTGCCACATCGACGCCTTCAGCCTCGGCGCGGACTTCGGCGGCCTGCTGCTGATCGAACCCGACGGGCAATCGACGCTGTTCTATGACAAGCGCGTGCCGAGCAGTGTCGAGCGGGCGCAGGTCGATGCCCGCGTGCCGATCGCCTGGTACGACGGCAAAGGCCCCGGCGTCGGCAACCGCCGCTGGAGCCTGCACGACACCGTGGCGAAGCACGGCGGCCGCGTCCACGACGAGTTGACCGACCCCGACGCCGCGAAGTTGTGGGAGGCGGTCACGGGCTTCCGGCGGGCCAAGGACGCCGACGAGATCGACCAACTGCGGGCCTGCATGATGCCGACCGAGGCCGGCCACGCCTGGGCGCGGGCCAACGTCAAGGCCGGCATGACGGAGCTTGACGTGTACAACGGCGTCTTCACGGCGGTATCGAAGGCCGTCGGCCGGCCGGCGGTCGTCTACGGCGACTTCACCGTCTCGACCGGCGCGAAGAAGCACGGCGGCCCCGCGACCAACCACGTCCTCGTTGACGGCGAGACGTACATCCTCGACTTCTCAGTCGTCCTCGACGGCTACCGTAGCGACTTCACGAACACGCTCGTCGTTGGCGGCAAGCCGACCGCCGACCAGCAGCGGCTGTTCGACCTGAGCCTGAGCGCGATGAAGGCCGGCGAGGCGCTGCTGAAGGCC
>JANXTD010000839.1 GCA_025352585.1 Fimbriiglobus sp. | reverse complement strand
GAACTCGCGTTCGAGGAGTCGCAGGCGAAGTTCGGTCTCGACGAGGGTGAGGCCGAAGCCGCCGCGGGCGGTCGCCGGGCGGGTGCAGACGTTCCAGAATTCGGCGACATTCTGGGCGGCGGTGACGAGTTCGTGGCCTTGGGCCAGCAAGATATCGACGGCGGTCTGCTCGACGACGTACCGGGAGTCAGTCGGGTCGAAGTAGTGCAGGAGTATGCCGGAGTCGGCGAGGATTAGCATTCGTCATCATCGTCGTAGGCGTCGGCGGTCGAGGAGTCGATCGGCAGAGGCTGTCCGCTCGACATCGCGGCCATTGCGGCGCGGTTCCGCCGGGACTCCTCAAGCGTCGGCCGGGGCCGCGAGATGAACCAGGGCGTCGGGTCGGCCGGGGGCGACATGCCCGCGCGGGCCGCCTCCACGATCAGGACTATGCTTCGCACCACCGGCAGCGGCAGGCCGGTCAAGTCGATCGTCAGCGGCGGCGAGAAGTCGGTACTCATAGGGACATCGTACCACGGCGGATGCGGCATGTCAGCAGCCTTTCGCGGTTCTCACGAGCCGCAAGGGCCGGGCCGCGACTCACTCAGGTCGCGCGGAGGCGTCTCGGCTCGAACTTCGTAACGCGATCGTAAAGGCCGGGAGTCCGCTGCAACTCGGCCTTGAGTCCAGCGTCCTCTACGCATGACGTGTTGAGGTCGCCGGACATCGTCTGTTCACGCATCAAGAACTTCTTGATCTCTTCGACGCACCACCCCTGAGCATGAGCGAACAAACCCGGCGGCAAGAAGTGGCCGCTGTTCCGTACCGCCTGCCAGACAGTCCGCGGCAGTCGCTCGTCGCCCTGGTCCACCAAGAACAGCGGCAAAAAGGCGTGCGCGAGACTGCCCCCGCGACCCTGCAAGTTCGCGCCAAGTATCTCCGCGTAGGCCAACTCGAGAACGCACCACCCGCGGGCCGACCGGAGCATGGCGTCCGTCACGAAGAACACGACGTGGCGGGACGCCAGCACCGCGTCCTGAAGTGCCTCGCGCGAACTCCGACCGTAGGTGTAGTCGGTCGCGTCGAGCCAAGGCACGACCTTCAAAGCCACCAGCGCGTCGTAAACCGGTCGGACGAGACTGTCGTGGTCTTCCTGGCAATGCGACAGAAAGACGTGGTGCCGGCACTTCGGGAACGTGCGGATTTGCCAGAGCATGGCGGTCCCCTACCAACTCGGTACGGGAAGCGGCGGAATGACTTTCGTGGGGGCTTGACGCCCTGTCACAAAGCCAATGAGACGCTCGCCGACTTCGGTGGGGTGGACGCCACCGTAGCCGGTGTCCTCCACAATGTCCTCGAAGCGGAGGTTACTGATCGCCTCATTGATGTCACGCAGCGTGGGCCGATTCGTGTCGAACTCCGTCCCCGGCAGCGCTTGCATGAGGCGCTCCACCTGGACGGCGTCCCCCTGCCGACGCGCGGGGTCGGCCTTCGCGAACGCCGCCAGGATGTCCCGATAGATCTGCGGCAACTTCGCCGCGTACTCGCGTAGCTGCTCGTCGGTCGGCTCCGCCATGACGGTCCCTCCACAGATGTCGCAGGGGTGTGCAGTCCCCCGGCATTCTACCGCACGCCCACTAGCCCTTCAGCATCTCGTCGTGCTTCATCCCCGACGGCGGCAGGTCGCTCCGCCGGCAGTTCGCCAGCGCCGCCCTAGCCCCCGCCAACTGGTCGGCGTCGTTGTCCTCCCACTCGATCGACACCGCCCCGTCGTACCCGACGCGGTTCAACTCGATGAAGATCTCCTCGAGGCTATTCGCGTCCCGCGACGTGCCGGCCGTGACGAACTTCCAGCCGTTGGTCCAGTGGCCCATCGCCCGGTGCCCGCCGAGCCGGCCGCCGCGGGTGTGCTCGCGCTCGACCTGCACCCCCTTGACGTGCGCGCAGTGGATCGCCTGGTGGAACTCGCGGATGAACTGGATGACGCTGACGTTTTGCCACTCGAGGTGGCTGCCGTCGAGGTTGAAGCCGACGGTCCCCTCGAACCCGGCCTTGTGCATGTGGTTCAGGTAGTCGGCCGCGCTCTCGAGGTCGCCCATCGCCCGCTCGGACGGGTGGCACTCGAGGTCGTACGTCACGCCGTACTCCTTGCACAGGTTCCAGACCGGGGCGAAGCGCTCGACGAGTAACTCCAGCGACAGGTCGCGCACGTCGGGCAGGTCGTAGCCCTCGATGGCACTCGGCAGCGGCGGGAAGAGGAACCAGTGGCTCCAGCAGTTCGCCGGACTGCCGACGAACCCCGGCACGGCGACCTTGCGGCCCTGCAACTTCGACAGGTGCCCGGCGTAACGCACCACCGCCATCAGGTCGGCCGTCGCCTCCGCGTGGACCAGCTTCGCCACCTCCGGCGGCACGAAGTACGGGTCGTGCCGCGGCGGGTTGTGCCCGGCCACGCGCCAGGCCCGGTACGCCGCCTTGGCCGCGCCGGTGCCGGCGCAGAAGTTCAGCGTCTTGGCACTCGGCTCGTCGCCCAGCACTTGGCCTTGTAGGTGCGCCGCGACCGTGAAGATTTCGAGGCCGTGCTTGCTCGCGATGTCGAAGCGGCGCTTGGCGTAGCTGGCGGCCCCGGCGTCGGTGTCGCACTGCCGCAGGTCGAGTTCCCAGCTCGCCTCCTCCCAGCCGTCGAAGCCGCTGTCGGCGACGAACTTGAGCCACGGGCCTTCGGGGATGTTGCCGAACTGGCCGCGGACCAGCCCCACCTGGTGGAAGCTGCCCTTGCCGTTCTTGTGCGCGGTCGTCTGGTGGAAGCCCATGAGCGAGGCCCTTTCGCGGGGAGGTGAGGCGGTGCCGAAGCGGGACGCCGGTTGGTGTAGCCGACGCCGCGACCGGGTCAAGCGCCGGCCCCACGGCCACGGAGCGTCTCCGTACGGCTCAACCAAGGGACGAGTTCGGAAAAATCTCTCACACTGGGGAATTCTGGTTGCGTAGCATGAGGGTGGCTGGTAGAAGTGAGGTAGAGGACATGAAGTTCTGTCACTTTTGTCGCTCTTTCTCCCGTTTCTTCTCTCTCATTCGAGGTGCCCACACGTGAATCCCTCTTCCCCGAAGCCCGCCCGCAAGGCCTTCACGCTCATCGAGCTGCTGGTGGTCATCGCGATCATCGCCATCCTGATCGGGCTGCTCCTGCCCGCCGTGCAAAAGGTCCGCGAGGCTGCCGCCCGCATGACTTGCACGAACAACTTGAAGCAAATCGCGCTGGCGGCCCACAACTACGAAGGCACCGCCGGCACCCTGCCCCCCGCGGTCCAGATCGCCAACACCGCCGGCTGGTCGAACGACAACGTTGACGTCAAGTACAGTACCGCCTGGCTCGGGCCGAACTGGGCCGTGCTGCTCCTCCCGTCGATGGAGCAGAACAACATCTACGCCTCCGTGGACGTGAACTCCTACATGTCAGCGGCGGCACGAACAATAGCTGGATGGGCTTGCGCGGCAACAAGATCAAGGCGTTCCTTTGCCCCTCGGACACGAA
>JANXTD010000394.1 GCA_025352585.1 Fimbriiglobus sp. | reverse complement strand
CCTTAACTCAGGATGCCGGCGAGGATTTCGCCGAGAATCTCGACCAGCCCGAACGCCGCTTCGGCGACGACGGGCGTGGCGTCCACCGCCAGTTCAGCGAAGTCCGCGACTCCGGACACGTCGGACCGCGACGTGGACGATAGCTTCTCCCCGACTCGCTGCAAATCGACTTGCCCACGACGGCGTCGACGTCATTCAAGGTCATAGCCAGCCTCCGAAAATGGCGGTGAGATGTCCTGTATTCGCGGGCGACCGGCGTGACATTTCAACGGCGTCGCTATTTTTTGACGACTTCGAACTTGTGGGCCGTCGGCTGGGCCAGCTTGTACACGTCGGCCTGGGCCTTCTCGATCAGCGCCAGTCGCTTCGCGCGCTCCTCCTGCTTGAGCGGCTCGCCGGCGGTCTGCAACCAATCCGGCAGCACCGTCCGCGTCACGCCGAAGAAGCGGCCCTTGACGATGTTGTTCTTGGCGTTGATCGCCTGCATCACCTTGTTGCCCTGCTCGAAGAGCGGGCCGACGTTGAGGTTGCCGAGGTTGACGCCCTTCGCCAACGCCGCGGCGGTGGTGGCGGTCACTTCGGTGCCGTCGATGCGCACGCCGTAGTCGCCGTCGGCCAGGTCGGTGACGGTGAGCGTGTAGCGGTTCAGGTCGTCGAGGTTGTTGGTGTACGGCAACATCGACAGCCAGTCCTTTTGCACCGGCAGCGGCAGGGCGTCGTCGAGGCGGGTGAACGAGACGCCGCCGGCGCTGGCGACCACGTCGGTGACCTTGGCGGCGGTGCCCTTGGCCAGGCCGGTCTTGGCGCTGACCTCGGCGGAGCTGACGTCGGCGGGGGCGTGCAGTTGCGTCAGGATCGCGTGGGCCATCAGCAGGCCGCCGGGGGGCGACGTGTGGAAGCCGTCGCCATAAGGCTTGGCCTTGGCCGCCTTGGGGTCGTCCTTCTCCATCGCCTCGACCGCGGTGCGGGTCACGGTGTACTGGTCGGCGAACGGGAAGCCGAACTTCTTCGCGGACTCGGCGAGCGGGGCGTAATACTGCTTCTGTGTCTCGACGTAGTTCTTGAAGTTCGGGTTGATGCGGCGATCGACCGCGTTGGGCGACACGACCGCGACCTGCACGCCGGCCTTCTTGGCGGCGGAGAGCATCGCCTCGGTCTTCTCGACGAAGACCTTGTTACTCGCCGGGTTGAAGTTGCCGTAGCCGGCGTCGTTCATGCCGAAGTTGATCGTCACCTTGGTCGGCTTGTCCGAGAGCACGTGGTCCTGGAAGCGGCCCGCGCCGCCGTTGGCCGTGTCGCCGCCGATGCCGGCGTTCAGGAACAGCATCCCGCCTTGGGGGAAGCGCGTCGTCAGGTACAACTCGATGTCCGTCGAGTACTGGTACTGCTCCGTGATGCTGTCGCCCAAGAACACGATGCGGTCTTTGGGCTGGAAGAAGAACGGCTCGGCCGCTGGCGTCGGGGCCGCGACGACGGTCAGGGTCAACAGGGCGATCCAGCGAGTCATAATCCACCTCCAGGAGAGTGATTCCACGGGCGGATTGTAAACCCTCGTTCGGCCGGACGCCAGTACCGATTGTCACACCTTGCGGAAGGGCGTTTGCAGGTCGAACGTGCCGTCCGGCAACGGCACCTTGACGTAGTCGCCGAACAGGTTCGGACTCTCGACGACGAGCAGGTCGAGCATCTGGTTGGCGAGCTTGCGGATCTCCGGCTCCGCGTGGACGCTGCCGCGCTGCTCCAGGAAGTGCCGCAAGGCCCGCGCGTTGGCGGTCACGGTGATCTTCGTCTCCGTGGCGTTCGGCAAGACGCTGCGTGCCGCCTGTCGGGCCGTCTTGCGGCGGCTGGTGCGGTCGGCGTCCGGCGGCAGCATCGCCGCTGCGGCCGCCTTCGGGTCGGCGAGCTTGGCGTTGAGTCCCTCGGCGAGCTTGACGTAAGCGGCGTGGGCGTGCGCGACCGCGTCGAGCCAGACCGCGTGCAACTCCGGGTCCTGGGCGATGATGTCCGGCTCGACGTACTCCGCGACCGACTCATCGACGTACCGTTGCGACAATTGTGAGAATCCCCAGCCCGACCGGTGTCTCACTAGCTCGTGGGTGAGGCTGCGACTCACGCCGGTGATGACGAAGTTCCAGACGGCGTGCTCGAGTACCGAGCCGTGGCCGACTTCCTTGATGTGGTGCAAGTACGTCGCGTTGCCGCCGGGCCGCGGCTTGGCGAACGACATGTAGCAGAGCCGCCCCGCCGACTCGGTGATGACCTCCGCGGCGACTTCGCTGTCGGACTGCCAACTCACGCCGTGGTCGGCCAGGAAGCGGTCGAGTTCGGCGCTTTGCAGCTCTTGCTTGCCGAGCAGGTAGACTTTCGGCGTCGTCAAGATCGTGATGTCGGCCACGGGCTGGCTCCGAGGCGGGGGAGTGTCCCCGACGTTGACTTTGTCGGCGGTTGATTTTACGGCCACGGCTCGGCTCCGGCTTTTGACGGTCGCAAGGAATACGTCATGCATCGACAATCACCGGGCACCGGCTGCACAATCCTCGTGGGAATAGCAATTCGGATCAAGCGGGCGACCTGGGGGTTTGGGGCGAGATTTTCCGACGCGGCCGGCGGCGAAGTTTCGGGGATGGTTTACAATCAGGTCGTGACGCACCCTCAGGTCGAAGGCCGCCCCGATGTCCGTCGCGCGATTGCCCCTGCTGCTGATGGTCGCGCTCGCCGGCGGGGGGTTCGCCCACGGGCAGCCGTCGAAGCCGCCGGCGCTCAAGTTGCCCGACGGCACCGTCGTCGTCTTCACCAAGTCGCCGGACGACTTGAACCCGATCCCCGAAGGCGTCTTACTGCCCGCCGCCGAGTACAAGGCGTTGCAGGACCAACTCGACGCGGCGCGGAAGGCCAAAGAGTCCGCGAAGCCGGTCGGCCCGAGTTCGTGCGACCTCCGCGGCAAGGTCGTCACCCGCGGCGACCGCCAATCGGTCCTGCTCACGCTGACGTACACCGTGCGAACCGCGGCCGCGCCGACGACCGTCACCCTGGGCACGGCCCGCGCCTTCCCCACGGCGGCGCGGCTGTCGGACGGCAAACTGCCGGTGCTGACTTCCGCCGACGACGGGCTGACGGTGACACTCGACAAGCCCGGCGACTACACGATCACCCTCGAAGTCGAAGCCCCCGTCACGCCGCGCGGGTCGAAAGGTGAGCCGGGCTTCGAGCTGGGCCTGCCGCGCGCGGCCATCACGACCCTGGCCGTCGAGTTGCCCGGCGGCGTCAAGAAGGCGCAAGTCGGCTTACGCTCCGGCGAGCGCGTCGGCGACAAGCCGGCCGAGGTCAAGTGGTCGGCCGAGGAGGCCACGGCGCTCAACGCCAAGCCGGGCGAGCGCGTCTTGCCACTGGGGCCGGTCGAATCGCTCGACGTGACGTGGGACGCCCCGCTGCCGGCCAACGCCCCCGCCGCGCAAGTGCCGCGCACCGCCGACGCCGACGTGACCATCCGCGTCGAGGACTCCCAGATCGAGACGACGACGCGGCTGCGGCTGCGGGGCGGCTCCGCTCAGTGGCTGCTCGCGCTGCCGGCGACCGCGGACATCGCCACGGAAAAGGTGACTCCGCCGGGAACCCCGCCCGAAGCGGTGCCGAACGCCAACCCCGGACTGACGCGGCCGCCCGACGCGAACAAGCCCGTCTGGACTTTCCGCCCGCCCGACGCCGCCGCCGACTGGGTCGTCACCGCCGTCGTGCGGCAGCCGCGGCCCAAGGCGAGCGACCTGAAGTCGCGCGGCCCCTTCCCCGTCGGCCCCGTCGGCGTGCCGACCGCCTTACGCGTCGCCGGGACCGTGCGCGTCGTCGCCGCGCCGACGGTCCGCGTGACCCTCGACAAGGCGTCGGTGGACTTGCGCCGCGTCGATTCGCCGGTGCCGATCACGCCCGAGGACGAGTCGGCGGGGCTGTACCGCTTCGCCACAGCGCAAGTCGTCGGGGCGAACGCGGCGAACCCCGCGCCGCTGTGCGAGTTGACGACGCGGCCGCTACCCGGCTTCCAGCGCGTGCAGCCGACGTACACCCTGCGCCGCGCCGACGACGGCTGGCGGCTGGCCGTCGATGTGAAAGTCACGCCGGTGCGGGCCGACGCCGAGGAAGTGCTCGTGGACGTGCCGGCCGGCTGGCAGGCGGTCGAGGCGACGGCCGGCGGCGAGTTGATCGACCAGGTGCAAGTCGTCAGCGAAACCCCGCTGGTGAAGCGGCTGGCGGTGAAGCTCGTCGGCCCGCAGCGGGCGGCCTTCGACTTCACGCTGACCGCGAGTCACGCCAGCCCGGCGACGCGGCGGCGCGAGGAGTTGCCGCTGCCGCGCTTCCCCGGCGGCCGCGAGTCGCAGGCGAAGGTCGTGGCGACCGTCCCCGAGGGCTTCGAGGTCGCCGGCTCCGCGACCGCCAGCGACGGCTCGCCGCTGACACTGGCCGCCGAGGACCGCGCGGCGTCCGGTGCCCCGCCCCGCGTGGTGCAGGCGACCACCGAGCGCGGCCTGGCCAGGGTCGATCTGGCGTGGCAGACCTATCGCCCGGAGTTGGCCGTCGAGAGCCGCGCCGAGGTCACCTGGAACGAGCGCCAGGCGCTCGTGACGCAGACGTTGCGCTTCCAGCGCGTCGAGGGCGACGCGCGGCCGATCCTGCTGTCCGGCCCGGCGATCGACTTGCGCGTCCTGCCGCCGACGCCGGGCACCCTGGAGCCGCTGGACCGCGACACCTGGCAACTGCGGCTGTCGCCGGACGCCCCGCGCGACTTCACGATCGCCGTGTCGTACGCGCTGGCGCTGCCGCCGCGCAAGCCCGAAACCGGGCCGTCGCGTGTGCCGGTCGCGCTGCTGACCCCGGACGCGGTGAGCCGGCTCGACGCCCACGTCCGCGTCTGGGGCGGCACCTCGACGCGCCGGGTCGCGCGGCCCGACGGCCCCTGGCGAGAACTCCCGCCGGAGCCGGCCGCCGACCGGCCCGCGCTGCCGTGGCTCACGCTCGCCGGCACCGGGGCGACGCTGCCGCTGGCCGTCGAACTGGCGGAGGACGCCGGCCCCCTGTTGGGCGTGGCGGCCGACCGGGCGCTGGTGCAGACCTGGCTCGCGTCGGACGGCACGTCGGTCGTGCGCGGCCGCTTCCAGCTCCGCCGCTGGTCGGGCGGCAGCGTCGATCTCGAGGTCCCCGCCGGCGTCGCCCCGGAGGTCTACGCCGACGGCCGCCGCATCGACGCGGCGACCCTGACCCCGCTCGCCGCGGCGGAAACGGCGGAGTTCAAGCGCCTGCGCGTGCCGCTGCCCGAGGCGAAGCCCGGCAAGACGACGCTGCTCGACGTGCGCTTCCCGACGGCGCGCGACCGCGACCCGCGCGGGGCCGTGGCCTTCCCCGTGCCGCGACTGCCCGACGCCGCGTACCGCTCCCCCGCCCGGCAGCAGTGGTTCCTGCCGGCCGACTTGGTGCCCGTGTTGCCGGGGCCGGACGCCGTCGCAGAGCAGCGGTGGACCGTCCGCGGCGGGCTGCTCGCGCCGACCGGGGCCGTCAGCGCCCCCGACGCGGAGGCGGCCGACGCCAACTTCGCCGGCGTCGGCACCGCGACGACCGACTCCCTCTCGGCGCGGCAGTCGCGGCTGGCCGGGGTCACGGTCGTGTTGGTGCCGCGCGTCGCCTGGTTCGCCGGCTGCTCGCTGGTCGCCGTAGTCCTCGGCATCGTCGGCTACCGGATGCGGCCGCTCGCGCTGGGCCTGTCGCTCACCGCTCTCGGGGTCGCGGCGGCGTTCGGCGCGGTGCTGCGGCCGCAAGTGGCTTCGCAGGTCGTCCACGGGGCGCAACCGGGCGTCGCCGTCGTGCTGCTCGGCTACGCCGCCGTCGCCGCGGTGGAGTGGTACTACCGCCGCCGTGTCACGCACCTGCCGGGCTTCACCCGCAACCCGGCGGCGCTCTCGACCACGTCGATCGCGCTGGAGGTCGCCGACCGGCCGTCGCCGTCGGGCACCGGCAGCCGCAACGCGGCGGTCCGGGCGAACCCGCTCGCCCTCGACTCCGGCTCCGGCCGCGGGGGGCCCCCCGGGGCGCGGG
>JANXTD010000370.1 GCA_025352585.1 Fimbriiglobus sp. | reverse complement strand
AACTTGCTGAACGCCGTCACCGACACGGGATGAACTCGGGGGACTTTCGTCCCCCGCTCGCCGGGGGGTCACGCCTGGCGGAAGGTGCCCTCGAAGATCGCGACGATGTCGGCGGCCGTCATCGCCCCGAGCGCGTTCAACTGGCCGTCCTTGCCGTACACCTTCACGCAGTAGTCGGCGACGCCGTCGTAGTCCTTCGACGCGAAGCCCAGCGACTCCAGCGACTGGTACAAGCCGCACTTCTTCAGCCACGCCTCGAACTTCTCGACGGTCGCCTCCGCGGCCGCCTCGGTGTGGACTTCGGTCACGTCGAAGACCGCGCGGCCGAGCTGCGCCAGCCGGTCCGGGGCGCGGCCGGTGTCGCACAGCCAGCGGAAGTAACTCGGGTACAGCGTCGCCAGGCCGCGGCCGTGCGCCAGGTTCGGCATCAGCCCGCTCAGGGCGTGCTCCATGCTGTGCAGCACGAACTCCGCGGGGTTGCGCCCGGCCGTCTGGTAGCCGTTCAACGCCAGGGTACTCGCCCACAACAGCCGGCCGCGCAGGTGGACGTTCTGCGGCTCCGCGAGCACCTTCGGCAGGGTCTCGATCACGGTGCGGATGACCGTCTCCGAGTAGCCGTCGGCTAGCGGCGAGTCGCCGCCGCCGAGTAGGTAGTTCTCGATGGCGTGACTGATGATGTCGGCCCCGCCGTCGGCCGTCGTCGTCGCCGGGACTTCGGTCGTGAACGCCGGGTTGATCCAGGCGACGAGCGGCTTCAGGAAGTCGTGAGCCAGCGTCGATTTCTCCTGGTGCTCGTAGTAACTGATGACCGCGTACGGCGTCACCTCGGACGCCGTCGCGGCGGTCGTCGGCACGGCGGCGACCGGCAGCGCCCCGGCGAGTTGCCCCGCCTTCGGCTGCCCGGTCACGAAGGGCCAGATGTCCGGCTCGCCGGTGTGGATCAGTGCGGCGATCGCCTTGGCGGCGTCCATGACGCTGCCGCCGCCGACCGCGACGACGACTTGGGTCTTGAACGCCCGGCCCTTCGCGGCGGCCTTGTTGACCGTCGGCGCGTTGGGGTTCGGCTCGACGCCCTCGAAGGTCTCGACGGCGACCCCGGCGGCCTTGAGCACGTCGATGACCGCGTCGAGGTGGCCGAGCCGCTTGACGCTGCCGCCGCCGCTGACCACGAGGGCGCGGCTGCCGAGCTTGGCGACCGACTCGGCGAAGGCCGGGCCGTGTTCGGGGCCGAAGAACATTCGCGTCGGGTTCCAGATCGTGAACGAGTTCATGGCGGCTCCGGGGGTGGTACTCAGGGGTTGCGCGGCGTAAGACAGCACGCATGACGCCAATCGTATGGAACTGCCGCGGGCTGACCTTCGACACCGCACGGCAACCGCTCGTGCTGGGGGTCGTCAACGTCACGCCTGACAGCTTCTCCGACGGCGGCCAATTCTTCGACCCCGCCCGCGCCATCGCCCACGCCTTGGAACTCGCGGGGCAGGGCGCGGACCTCCTGGACATCGGCGGCGAATCGACCCGCCCCGGCGCGACGCCGACGCCGCTGCGTGACGAGTTGGCCCGCGTCATCCCGGTGATCGAGGCGGTCGCGCGGCAGTCGAAGACGCCGATCTCCGTGGACACGATGAAGCCCGAAGTCGCCCGCGCCGCACTCGAAGCCGGGGCGGTGGTCCTCAACGACGTGTCGGGCTTCCGCGACCCGGACATGGTGCGCGTCGCCGCCGAGACCGGGGCCGGGCTGATCGTCATGCACATGCCCGGCACGCCCCAGACGATGAACGTCGCCCCCGTTTACGCCGACATCGTGGCCGAAGTCGTCGCGTACTTGCGCGGCCAAATCGAGATATTAGCGCGAGCCGGCGTCAACCCGGAGTGCATCGCGATCGACCCTGGCGTCGGCTTCGGCAAGTTCACCGAACACTCGCTGACGGTCCTGGCGAACCTGGAAGCCTTCGACGTGTTGAACCGGCCCGTCGTCCTGGGCGTGTCGCGCAAGGGCTTCGTGGGCCGCGTCACCGGCCGCGAAGTCGCGGAGCGCATGCCGGCGTCGCTGGCGGTCGCCTGCTTCGCGCTGGCCGCGAACACGGCCCACGTTTTCCGCGTCCATGACGTCGGCCCGACCCGCGACGCCTTGCTGATGCACGCCGCCATCCTGAAGCACCGCAGCCCCACCCTGACGCGAGACTCCCTGTGACCGCCGCCGACCTCGCGACCCACTGCCTCGACACGGCCCGCCGGGCGAAGGCGGCGTCGATCACGCTGTCGTGCGTGCCGACGGCGGCGAAGAACGCCTGGCTGCTGGCGTGCGCTGACAAGCTGCCGCGCCACGCCGACGACCTGCTCGCCGCCAACGCCCGCGACGTGGCCGACGCGCCGGTGTACGGCCTCGACGCCGCCGCGACCGACCGCCTCACGCTGACGCCCAAGGGCATCGCCGCGATGGCCGAAGGCTTGCGGCAAGTCGCGGCGCTGCCTGACCCCGTCGGCGAGGTGCGCGAGGGCCACGTCCGGCCCAACGGCTTGCAAGTCCTCAAGGTCGGCGTGCCGCTCGGCGTGATCTTCTTCCTCTACGAGTCGCGGCCCAACGTCACCGCCGACGCCGCGGCGCTGTGCGTCAAGAGCGGCAACGCGGTGATCTTGCGCGGCGGCAAAGAGGCCCTTCGCACCAACGCCGCCCTGCACCGCCTGCTCGCCGACGAACTCCCGAAGCACGGCCTCCCCGCCGACGCCGTGCAACTCGTGGCGACGACCGACCGCGACGCCGTGGGCCACTTCCTCAAGCTCGGCGACCTCATCGACCTGGTCATCCCCCGCGGCGGCGAGAGTCTCATTCGCCGCGTGGCCGCCGAGGCGACGATGCCGGTCCTGAAGCACTACGCCGGCAACTGCCACGTCTACGTCGATGCCACCGCCGACTACGCCCAAGCCGTCGCCATTGTGGTGAACTCGAAGTGCCAGCGGCCGGGCGTCTGCAACGCGCTCGAAACCCTGCTGGTCCACGAGTCGATCGCTGAGAGCTTCCTGCCGCTGGTCGGCGCGGAGTTGACCGCCCAGGGGGTCGAACTGCGTGGCTGCGACATCACCCGCCGTTACCTGCCCCACGCCAAGCCGGCGACCGAAGCCGACTACCACGCCGAGTTCCTGGCACTGATCCTCGCCGTGAAAGTGGTGCCCGACTTGGAAGCGGCGATCGCTCACATCGGCCAGTACGGCTCGAAGCACACCGACGCCATCGTGACGACGAGCCTGCTCGCGGCCCAGCGCTTCACGCAGGCCGTCGACAGCGCCGCGGTCGTAGTCAACGCCAGCACGCGCTTCAACGACGGCTTCCAGTTGGGCCTCGGGGCGGAGATCGGCATCAGCACGGACAAGTTCCACGCCCGCGGCCCGTGTGGCTTGCGCGAACTGACCAGCACCAAGTATGTGCTGACCGGCAGCGGCCAAATCCGCCAGTGACCGGCCTGTTTCGGCTTGACCGACGGCGCGATTCGGGTATCAAAATGGGGTGAGGCGCGATTAGCTCAGTTGGTTAGAGTACTACATTGACATTGTAGGGGTCACTGGTTCGAATCCAGTATCGCGCACTCCAGTCACCCCCGGCAAACACCGGGGGTGACTTCGTTTTGGGGCGACCCGATGGACCTCGAACTGCGCGGGCACGCGGCGATCGTCACCGGCGGGGCCAGCGGCATCGGACTCGCCACGGCGCGGGCGTTCGTCGCCGAGGGCTGCCGCGTCGCTTTGTGGGACATGAACGCCGGCGTGGCGGAGGTCGCCCGGCAGGCGTGCGGCGAGTCGGCGTTGGGGCTTGTCGTCGATGTCGCCGACGAAGCGGGCGTGACGGCGGCATTCGCGCGGACCCTCGACGCCTTCGGCCGCGTCGATCACCTCGTCCACGCCGCGGCGGTCGGCTCCGGCAAGTTCGGCTTCCCGTTCACGAACTTGACCCCGGCCGACTGGCTGCGGGTGCTGCAAGTCAACGTCATGGGCACGACCCACGTCGCCCACGCGGTCGCCCCGCACCTGGCTGCGCGTGGCTCCGGCACGGTGGTCTTCGTCGCCTCGGTTGCCGGGCAAATCGGCTCGCAGACCGACCCGCCGTACAGCGCCTCGAAGGCCGCGAACATCAACTTCGCGCAGTGCCTGGCGAAGGACTTGGCCCCGCGCGGGGTGCGGGTCAACACCGTCTGCCCCGGCATGGTGCCGACGCCGTTGAACCGCGCCGTCTGGCAAGCCTGGCACGACCAGACGCCGCCGGCCGACCGGTTGAGCTACGACGCCTGGGCCGAGCGCAAGCTGCGGGCGACGGTGCCGCTGGGCGTCTGGCAAACGCCCGAGGCGGTTGCGGACATGGTAGTGTTCCTGTCGTCGGCCCGCGCCGCGCACGTCACCGGCCAGACGGTCAACGTCGATGGCGGCACGGTGATGCACTCGTGACCGCCGAGCGAACGCTTTGTCGTTGACATCCGATTTCTCCACGCGACAATCGGAGGCGTCGATCGGCCCGCCGCCTTCCTCCCGAGGGGTCGCCATGAGATCGCAGCCGCGTCGGCGACGCGCCGGGTTCACGCTCATCGAGCTGCTGGTCGTCCTCGCCATCATTGCCCTGCTCATCGGCTTGCTGTTGCCGGCGGTGCAGAAGGTCCGGGCGGCTGCGGCGCGGGCGAAGTGCCAGAACAACCTCAAGCAAATCGCCCTGGCGGTCCACGGCTACCACAACGCCCATCAACTGCTGCCGGTCAACTCGCTGCCGGCGGCGTGGGGGCCGTACGGGCCAGAGACGAAGGGCTGGAGCTGGCTGGCCCGCGTGCTGCCGTACGCTGAGCAGGAGCCGCTGTTCCGTCTGACGAACTTGCCGACGAGCACACTCTACGAGTCGCGCGTCGCCGTCGGCACCTCGGTGCCGCTGTTCCGCTGCCCGAGCGACGGCTACGGTGCCAACGAGGCGCGCGACGACGCGGCCGACTTGGGCACCTGGACGACCTACCCGATCCCCGCCGCGCTGACCAACTACAAGGGCGTCAGCGGCTCGAACTGGGGCTGGGGCGACCCGCAGTGGAAGAACCTCGGCACCAACAACAGTTGGGACGGCATGAACGAGGGGGACGGCCTGTTCTGGCGCATCGACTGGAAGACGCCCAAGGGCTTGGCCGCGATCACCGACGGCACCAGCGGCACGTTCATGGTCGGCGAGGACTTGCCGCAGCACAACCACTGGTTCGCCTGGGCCTACGCCAACTCGGCCGCCGCGACGTGTGCCATCCCGCCGAACGTCAAGTACCCGGCCGACGGCGAGGACTACACCTGGAAGTGGGAGTACGCCAACACCTTCCGCAGCCGGCACCACGGCGGCTTGCAGTTCGCCTACGCCGACGGCTCGGTCCACTTCGTCCGCGACGCGATCGACCTGGGCGTCTACCGCGCGTTAGCGACGATCCGCGGCGGCGAAGTCGTCGAAGTCCCCTGAGGAACCCCGATGACACTCGCCTTTCGTCTGGCAGGCCAGTGCGCCGCCTTCTCGTGCTGCGTGTTCGTGTTGCTGGCGGGCTGTAAGAAGACGCCGGTGGTGTCGGCCGACCTGTAGGTGCTCGACGCCCTGGCCCCCCTGGGTGCCGTCGGCAAGCTGGGGCCGGACGGCCGCGTCTTCGATCTGATCCTCGACGGCCGGCAAGTTACCGACGAGGCGCTCGAACAGGTCCGCCGGGAGGGTACTGCTGGACTGTTTATCCGACTTGATACTCCTGGGGGGGCGCTGGATGCGACGCGGACGATGGTCCAGGAAATCATGGGCGCGGAGTTTCCGGTGGTGGTATGGGTTGGGCCTTCAGGGGCAAGGGCCGGTAGTGCCGGCTCATTTATCACGCTCTCGGCAAATATCGCAGCCATGGCTCCTGGGGCCAATATTGGCGCGGCACACCCGGTTGAAGGGGACGGCTCGG
>JANXTD010000331.1 GCA_025352585.1 Fimbriiglobus sp. | reverse complement strand
GTGGCGCTGATGTTGGAGGCGAAGTTCCCCAAGTTCAACGACGCCCTCGCCACCGCCATCGACGGGATGACCAGCGGCCGCCCCGAGAGCCGCTTCGCCGACGTGACCGTGTTGCGCGCCGAGAACCTCGCCAGGCGGACGCCGATCGACAGCGTCGTGCCGACGGGCCGGCTCTGGAAAGCCGCCGGGCTGACGCTTCTCGTTGTGGTCGTCGCGCTACCGCTGGCGGCGGTCAGCCCCGGCCGCACGGCCCTGGCGCTGGCCCGCATCTTCGACCCGCTCGGCGACCACCCCTGGCCGACGCGCACGCAGTTGACGCTGATCGAGCCGGCCGGCGTGGCGTCGCTGCTGGCCCGCGGCGACGCCTTCGCGCTGCGCTTCGCAGTCGGCGGGGAGTTACCCGAGACGGCGACGGTGACGGTGCGGCTCTCCGGCGGCGGGTTGAGCGACGAGGTGCTCACACTGCCGCTCGAAGAGGGCCGCGCGGAACTCGTCGTCGAGCACCGCGTCGACGCCGGGCGGGTGCCGCGCCACTTCGACGTGCGCGTGCAGGCCGGCGACGCGGTCACGCCGTGGCACGCCGTCGAGGTCGCGCCGGGGCCGAAACTCGTCGCCCTGGACGGCCGGGCGTCGCCGCAAATCGACCTGACTTTCCCCGCGTACACCGACCTGGCCCCGGCGGTCCTGGCCGACGGCGCGGGCGTCGTCGAGGCGGTGGCCGGGACGCAGGTTCACTTCGTCGCCGCCGCCGACCGCCGCATCGTCAGTGCCGCGTTCGTGCCGCAGTTCGACACGACCGGCCTGGCCCGCGCGACCGCCGCCGCGTCGCTGTCGAGTGCCGACCCGCTGTCCGCGTTGGGGGCGCAACTCCTCGCCGACGCGGCGCTCGCCGACATCCCGCTGAACGTTTCCGGCAGCGACGGCACGCTGCTGGAGGCCCACTTCACGCCGCACCAGGCGGGTCTGTACGCCCTGCGCTTCACCGACGAGCGCGGCCTGGCCGGCGTGCGGTTGATCGACTTCCGCGTCTTCCCCGACCCGCCGCCGGTGGTGCTGCTCGAACGGCCGCTGGCCGGTAAGGACGCGCTGCAACTGCTGCCGACGGCGAGTTTCACCCTGCAAGGGCACGCCGAGGACCGGCCGTTCGCCGTGCGCTCGATCGCCTGCGAGTACCGCACGAGTGCCGACGCGCCGTGGCGGACGCTGCCGCTGACCGACCTGGCGACCGTCGCCCCGGTCCTACCCGCGCTCACCGGCGGCGCGCTGGCGACTTCGCCGCCGAAGCCGTTCGCCCTCGACGCCGCCCGACGCTTCGCCGTGGCGGCGTTCACGAAGCCCGGCGGCCTGCCGTTGCAGGACGGCGACACGCTGACCCTGCGGCTGGCCGCGGCGGACTGGGACGACCGCACGGCGCTCAAGGAGCCGGGGCGCAGTAAGGAAGTCGAGGTGCGCGTCCTGAGCCGGCCGTCGCTCGAAGCGGTGCTCCTCAAAGCGCTCGCCGACTTGCGGCCGGAGGCGTTGCGGCTCGAAGCGCAGCAGCGCGAAGCGACCGCCCGGACGGTGGAGCTGAAAGCCGCCGCTGATGCCGGGACGCTCTCGAAGGAGGACATTGCGAAGCTCGCCGCGGCGGAGCAGGAGCAGCGGCAAGTCCGCGCGAAGGTCGCCGACGCCGCCGACGGCTTGCGGGCCAAGGTCGAGCAGTTGCGGCAGACGGCCCAGGCGAATTCGCTGACGCGCTCGCCGACGGCCGACAAGATCGACGCGATCGCCGGGGAGTTGAACCGGCTCGCCGACCAGTCGCTCGACGCGGCCGAGGCGGGGCTGAGCGCGGCCAAACAGGAGGCCGAGAAGCCGGGCACGCCGGACGCCAAGGCGGTCGCCGCGGGCTTGAAGCAGGCCGCCGCCAGCCAGCCGGCCGCGGCCAAGAGCTTCCAAAAGATCCTCGAACGTCTTGAGCAGTGGGGCGGCGCGGGCGAGGTCCGTGGCGAGGCCCGCACCGTCAAGGACGATGTCACGAAGGCCGGCGACGGCGCGGCCAAGGCGGCCGGCAAAGTCCCGCTGGGCGAGTTGACCCCGGCCGGCAAGGCGGCACTCGCCGGCGCGGCCGAGAAGCTCGACGCCGCCGCCGACCGCGCCGCCGACCTGCTGGCGAAGGCCGGCCGCATCGCCGACCAGAAGGAGGCGTCCGGCAAGCCCGACGCCCAGGCCGAGGCCGACGCCCTGCGCGAAGCGGTCCGCGCGGCCGGCGGCGACGCCCTGCCCGCCGACCTCCGCCGCGCCGCCGCCGACACCCGCGCCCAGAAGCCCAACGAGGCCGGGGACGCCGTGAAGTCCGCGGCGGGCCGGCTCGACAAGCTCGCCGACGCCCTGGCCGAGAAGCCGCCCGAGGTCGCGACCGACGAACTCGCCAAGAAGCGCAAGGCGGCCGCGGAGCAGATCGACCGGCTCGCCGTCGAGCAGGACGAGTTGCGCAAGAAGACCAAGGCGGCCGCGGCGCTCCCGGCCGGCCCCGACAAGGACGCGACGCTCAAGAAGCTCGCCGGCGAGCAGGACCGCCTGCGGCAGAAGACGGAAGAACTCGTCGAGCGCCTGACCCGCGAGCCGCAGGGCGAGGTCCAGGCGGAGGCGTTGCGCCAGGCCGCGGCCAAGATGGAGGCGGCCCGCGACGACCTCGAACGCGGTAACGCCCCGACGCCCAAGCAAGACGAGGCGCTCGACAAACTCGACGAGACCCTCGACAGGCTCGAACGCACCGGCAAGCAGGACCAGCAACAACTCGACCGCGAGGAGCGGGCCAAGCTCGCCGACCAGTTGAAGCTGTTGCGCGACCGCCAGAAGGCCGCC
>JANXTD010000328.1 GCA_025352585.1 Fimbriiglobus sp. | reverse complement strand
TGCGGACCGGCTTCGAGGCGGCCCGCTTCGGCCGCGTCGCCTTCACCGACGCCGACCGGCAGTTCGACCTACGCGACCTCGTGCCGCTCACGCTCATGACCCAGCGGACGCCGGTCGTCGTCGGCTTCCGCGTCAACCGGCAAGACCCGGCGCGGCGGCGCTTCCTGTCGTGGGGCTACAACGTGTTGGCTCGGGCCTGGCTCGGCACTCGGGTCCGCGACTGCGACTGCGCCTTGAAGGTGTTCCGCCGCGAAGCCCTGCTGCAACTGCTGCCGTCGAGCCGCGGCTTCTTCGTCAACACCGAGATGCTCGCGACCGCCAACCGGCTGGGCCTCGCCGTCAGCGAGATGCCGGTCTCGCACCGGCCTCGGCTGCACGGCACCAGCAAAGTCTCGCTCTGGGAGGTGCCGCGGACGCTGCGGACGATGGCGCGCTTCTGGCTGAAGTCGCGTCGCCGGGCCGCGGTGCCGACGGTCGCCGAGGTCTTCGCCGCGCGGCTCACCGGGGTCGAAGCGCCTCGACTCGTGCCAATGCCGCGCTTCTCGACGGCAGACGGCCCTCCAGTTGCTCGCCCCGCACCGCTGCAAGAATCCGCTTGAAGTCCTGCCCCGGCGTCATGCCCAGCGCGGCCAGGTCGTCGCCCGTGATCAGCGGCGGCGGGTCGAGGTCGCCCGCCGGCGTCTCGGCCAGGAAGCGCTCCGTGAACGCGACTCCGGCGGCCGCGCCGCGGGCGCGGTGCAGCGCGACCAACTCGCGCGCCCCGGCGTTGGCCAGCAGCGGCTTCAACTTCGAGAGTGGCAGCGATTCGGCGTCGTCCAGGGCGGCGCGGTGCGTGACCAGCCAGCCGACGCGGGCCGCCTCGTCGTTCGACAGCCGCAGTTGCCGCGCGACCTTCGCCAGGCCCTTGGCGTCGAGCGCCGGCAACAGTGTGGCGAACGCCAACTCGAACGACACCCGCGGTGGCAACGCACGCAGCCGCGTCAACGCCTCGTCGATCTGCCCCGCTGCTTGCGGCAGGGTCGGCGTGATTAGCCCCGCGTCCCGCATCAGTTCGACGCCGTGGGCGCGGCTCGGGTGCGTCAAGATTTTGCGCATCTCCTCGCCGACGCGCTCGGCGCTCACGGCCGTGACCTGCCCCGCCATTGCCCGCACCGCATCGAAGGTCGCCGGCTCGACGGTCAGGCCGAAGCGGGCCGCCATGCGTACCGCGCGCAACACGCGCAACTTGTCCTCCGTGAAGCGCGCCACGGGGTCGCCGATCGCCCGCAACACCCGGCCTTCGAGGTCGGCGCGGCCGCCGACGTAGTCGGTGACGGTGCCGCTCGTCGGGTCGAAGAACATGCCGTTGACGGTGAAGTCGCGGCGCATCGCGTCCTCCTCTGGCGAGCTGTACGTCACGCTGTCGGGCCGCCGGCCGTCGGTGTAGGTGCCGTCACTGCGGAAGGTGGCGACTTGCACCTTGAGCCACTGCCCGGCGTCGCCGCGCGGCCCCAACACCTCGACGACGCCGAAGCTCGCGCCGAAGCTGTGCGACCGGCGAAAGCTCGCCTGCACCTGCTCCGGGGTCGCGTCGGTGGCGATGTCGTAGTCGGCGGGCGTGAGGCCGAGGAGTTCGTCGCGCACACAGCCGCCGGCCCAGAGCGCGGTGAAGCCGCGCTCGGTGAGCCGGGCGACGACCTCCGTGGCGAAGTCGCGCTCGGTCATGGCGACTCCGGCTCGGATTCGACAACGGGTGCGAGTTTCAGTCGCTGGACGTCGAGGTACGATTGCAGGAACAGCATCGCGGCCACTTGGTCTTGCCGGGCCTTGCGCTTGTCGCGCGACAGCCCGGCCTCCCACAAGATCGAGTCGGCGGCCGACGACGTGCAGCGCTCGTCGTAGAACGCGACCGGCAACCCGGTGCGCTCGCGCAGCCAGGCCCCGTAGGCGCGGCACTTCTGCGACTGCACACTCTCCTGGCCGCTCATGTGGATCGGCAGGCCGACGACGAAGCCGACCGGCTCTTCGACTGTGACGACCCGCTTGAAGAACTGCCAATCGAACTCGGCGTTCTTGCGGTAGAGGGTTTCGAGCGGCGACACGACGAGCCGGTCGGCGTCGCACAGCGCCAGGCCGACGCGCTTGCCGCCGACATCGACGGCGATGAGCCGGCCGCGTGGCGGCAACTCGTCGTTGACGAGGTTGGGGGCGGGGTCGCTCACAGGAAGCGTCCGAGTCCTTGCGCCTTGAGTTGATCGACGAGTTGCTTCACCGTCGCCTCGTCGTTGCGGTCGGCCACGAGGATGGCGTCGCCGTCCTGGACGATGAGCAGGTTGCTCACGTTGATCGTCGTGATGAGCTTGCCGGGGTCGCCGACGATGACGCAGTTGGTCGTGGCGATGCCGGAGTGGGTCGCCTGGACGGTGTTGCCCTGGGCGTCCTGCGGGTTGCGGCGCTCGAGTGCCAGCCAACTGCCCACGTCGTCCCACTGGTACGGGGCCGGGATCACCATCACCTCGTCGGCCTTCTCCATGACCGCGAAGTCGATGCTGACCTTCGACAGCGACTCGTACTCCGCTGCGAACACTTCGTCGCGCCGGGCCGTCGGCCAGGCCTCGGCGATGCGCTCGACGGCGGCGAAAATCGCCGGGCAGTTGGTGCGCAGTTCGCGCAGGATCGTCGCGGCCTTCCAGACGAAGATGCCGCTGTTCCAGAAGAAATCGCCCGAGGCGACGAAGCGCTCGGCCGTGTCGGCGTCCGGCTTCTCCTTGAAGGCTTCGACCCGCGACACCGTTACCCCCGAGCGTTGGCCGACGGCCGCGCCGCGCTGGATGTAGCCGTAGCCGGTGGCGGGGTAGGTCGGCGGGATGCCGAAGGTCAGCAGCGCCTCGGGGAACTCCTCGGCGAACTGCGCCGCGGCGTGGACGGCCCGCTGGAACTCGGCGACCGGCTCGATGACGTGGTCGGCCGGCATCACCAGCATGACCGCGGCCGGGTCGTCGCGGGCGATCAGCGCCGCGCCCAGGCCGATGCAGGCCGCGGTGTCGCGGCCGCACGGCTCGCCGACGACGTGGTCGGCCGGCAGTTCGGGCAGTTGCCGCGCCGCCTCGCCGCTGTGCGCGGCCCCGGTGATGACCCAAGTCCGCTCGGCGGGGATCGGCCCGGTGACGCGGTCGAGAGTCGCTTGCAAAAGCGTGCGGTCGCCCGAGAAGGTGAGGAACTGCTTCGGCCGGGCGTTGCGGCTGCGTGGCCAGAACCGCGTGCCGCCGCCGCCGGCCATGATCATCGCGTGCAGCATCGGCAACCTCACGGGGGACTCGTTACTCGAACAGTGTCGGCACAACGACCCGCGTCCCGGCAGGAATCTTTGCGCGCAATTCGGCGTCGCTCAGGGCGAACAGCGCCGCGACCTCGACCGGAACCCCGCCCGCGACCTCGACGCCGGCCGCGCGCAACCGCCGGGCGTGGAAGTCGCTAATGGCCGCCCGCACCGCCACCGGCGAGTCCGCGCCGGTCGCGTTCTTCAGCGGCGCGAACTCGTCCTCGCGGTTCACCCGCACCGTCAGCCAGCGCTCGGCGAGCGGCAGGGCGTCGAAGACGAACAGCTCGAACTTCAGGGCGTTCTCGACCGTCGGCTGCACCGTTTCGCCCGTCGCCGGGTCGTAATACGGCACCTTCTTGCGGGCCAGGTGGAACGCCAGCCGCTCCGCGCCTTGCGTGACCCGTTCGAGAAACGCCACCGAAAACAGGTGGATCGCGGTGTTGCCGGCGCGGTGCAGCAACTCGCCGTCGGCGTCACGGGCGTCGGCGAGTTCGGCCGGCAAGTCCGAGTACTCGACGATGCCGCACACGCCGCCGATCAGCGCCAGCACGCCGACCTTCTCGTCGGGCCGCGACTTGAAGACGACCTTCGTCGAGGCGTCGGAGTTCGCCGCGACGTGCCGGCCGACGAAGCCCGGCGCGGCCAGATCGACGAGCGGGTTATCGACCTGGAAGTAGTAGATGTGCCGGACGCCGCGGCCCTTCAAGTCGGCGAGCAGCCCCGTGTCGGCGAGCGCGGTCAACGTCCCGCCGTGGCCGTTGGGGCTGTGGTTCAGTTCCCCCGGTGCCGTGAGCAGCAACTTGCCCGTCGCCGCGTCGAGCGCCGGCATCGTCCCTTGCTCGAAGAACGTCACCTGCCCGCGTGGCAGTCCGAAGTAGTGTTGCTCCTCGAAGAACGCCCGCGTGTCGGCCGTGGTCGCGGCGCTGGTCATGACGAGCATCGGCGCGGCGACGCCGTACTTGCGCGACAGGGCTGCGACTTTCTCCGCGTGCAGTCGGAACAGGCTCGCGCCGCTGACGGGGCCGACGGGGAACAGCCCCTTCGGCTTGTCGAAGCCGAGCCGCGACCCCTGGCCACCCGCGACGACGAGCACCGCGACTTCGCCGCGACGCAAGCAGTCTTCGCCGAGTTTCAGCGTCGTCGCGTCCACGGCGGAGGCGTCTTCGACGGCGATCGGCGTGACGGACGCGGGGTCGAAGTCGCTCAGCGACTCGCCGCGGCGGGCGTAGAGGCGTTCGAGTTCGGCGAAATCGACCCGTTCGAGTTGAGCCGCGAAGGCGGTTCGCCGTGACTCGGACAACGTGGCCCAGCCAGTCAGGAGATGGTCCTGGCCGTGGGCGCGGAGGCGGGTCAGGAGGTCGGCGGGGGCGTCGGTCATCGGGTCCGCTCACGCTGGGGTGGGGTTAGATGGGAAATTGTAGGCCGTCGAACGCCGGCGACACCCCGGCCGGCAAGACCTTCACAAGGTGGTCGTAATCCATCTCGTGGCTCATGTGCGTCAGGTAAGCCTGCCGCGGCTTCAACCTGGCGATCACGTCCAGCGACTGCTCCAGACTGAAGTGCGACGGGTGCGGACGTTCCGGCCGTAGGGCGTCCAGAATCAGCACGTCCAGCCCTTGCAGCAGCGGCAGGCTCGACGCGGGGATGCTGCTCACGTCGGTGCAATACGCCACGTCGCCGACGCGGAAGCCCAGCACGTGGAAGCGGCCGTGGACCAGCGGGATCGGCGTGAC
>JANXTD010000314.1 GCA_025352585.1 Fimbriiglobus sp. | reverse complement strand
CGGAACTTCACCTCCAAAATCTTGTCGTTCGGCTGCAGGCCGGCCCGCGCGGCCGGCGACGGCGTGCGGCGCTCGGCGGCCGGAAGGCCGCGCTCGGCGGCGGCGAACGGCTCGACGGCGTGGACGACCGCCAGCACCTGGTACGTCAGCCCCAGGCCGTTGAGCGCGATCGGGGTGTCGGAGCCGAACAGCGGCGTGACCTCGTCGGCGTAGGCGTCGTCCCACGCCAGGTCGATCGTCTTGCGCTGCGGGGCGTGCTCGACCGTCCGCAGGACCGTCAGCTTCAGCGTGCGGCCCTTCGCGGTCCGCGCCGACCACTGCGCCAGGTCGTGCGGCAGTCGCACCGGGTCGAGCGGCTTCACGGCGATTTTGGCGTCGGTCGGCGGGGCCTCGGTCGCGTCGGTGGTCAGTCGCGTCGTCCGGCCGTCGGCCTCGGGCAACTCCACCGCGACGATCGTGTCGCCGGGCGTCAGCGGGGACTTCTTCGTCTCCGGCTGGCGGGCCATCAACTCGGACCTGGACGCCGGCGAGTCGCGGCGCACGGCCGTCACCTCGCCCATGCGCATGCGCAGGCCGAGGTCGTAGTGGAACGCCGCCGGGACGGTCACGCGCACCACCGCGGCGTCGGTCACCGCCCCTTCAATGGCGCGGCGGGTCAGGTCGTAGGTCACCGGCTTGCCGAGCAGCAGCCGCTGGCGGTTCTGGTAGTCGAAGAACGCGCCGGGCATGCCGTTGGCGCGCGGGTCCATCGGCGTCACGGCCGTGGGGTTGGCGGGGTCCGTCATGCCGACGATGGTGTCGCCCGGCAGGAAGCCCGGCTGGCCGTCGAGGCGGCTCGCCTGGGCGTAGACGCTGCCGGGCAGGTACGGCAGGCCGGGGTCGCGCTTGGCGTGGAACAGTTCGAGGCTGTTCGGCGGGGCGATGCCGAGCATCGGGGCCATGCCGCCTTCGAGCTTGAACGGCTCCGCGTCCAGCACCGTGCGGGTGCCGCGGTACTCCAAGTCGAGGTTGACGCTGGCGTTGCGGTCGGTGCTGAACACGATCGGCCGGATGTCGTCGAACCACGGGTTCTCGCGGCTGTTGATGCGACGCACTTCGCTGCCGGAGTGGATGCCGGCCTTCCACGCCCCGCTGCCGGCCTCGACCTGGGCGATGACGCCGGGCGACTCCTCGACGCCGTGCAGGTAGCAGCCGACGAACAGGCAGGCCGCCAGGATCACGTTCATGATCACGCCGGCGCTGATAATGAACATGCGCTGCAACACGGTCTTGTTCTTCAAGTTGCGCGGGTCGGACTTCTGGTCCTCGGTCTCCTCGGCGACGACATCCCCGCTCTGGCCGTCCCCCTCGCCGACCATCGCGACGAAGCCGCCCAGGGGGATGAGTGCCACCTTGTACGTCGTCTCGCCGTACTTGTACGAGCAGAACGGCAACGCCGGCCCGAAGCCGATGCTGAAGGTCTTGACGTGAACGTCACACAGCTTGGCCGCGGTGAAGTGGCCGAGTTCGTGGATGAAGATGATGAAGCTCAGCCCGAAGCCGGCCAGGAACACGTCGAACGGGTGCAGGTAGCGGAACACCAGCGCGGCGACGGCGGCGAGGATGAGCAACTGCACGCCGTTGACGCGCAGCCAGCCCTTGAGCGTCGTCGGCTCGACCTCCGGCGGGGAGGCGACGGCGGCGCGGGAACCTAGCGATTTATCGTCCAACGCTGAACCTCCAGCCGGGCCCAGCGGTCGAGGGCCAGTAAGCCGTCGAGCGTCGGGTCGGGGTCGTAATCGTGGCGGTCGAGGGCCGCGCGGCAGCACCGCGCGATGTCGAGGAAGCCTATTGTACCGCCCAGGAAGCGCGCGACGGCCGCCTCGTTGGCGGCGTTGAGCACCACCCCGCAACTGCCGCCACGCCGCACCGCCTCGAAGCCGAGGTCAAGTGCCGGAAACGCGACGCGATCCGGGGCGTCGAAGTGTAGGACGCGAAGCGCCGACCAGTCGAGCCGCGTCGCCGGCCCCGCCACCCGATCGGGGTGCGTGAACGCCAACTGGATCGGCAACTTCATGTCCGGCGGCGACAGTTGGGCCAGCACCGAGCCATCCACGAACTCGACGAAGGAATGCACGACCGACTCGGGGTGAACGACCACTTCGATCTGGTCGGCGGTGAGGTCGAAGAGCCAGCGGGCCTCGATGACTTCGAGGGCCTTGTTCATGAGCGTCGCCGAATCGACACTGATTTTCGGCCCCATGCTCCAGGTCGGGTGCTTCAACGCCGCCGCCGGCGTGACATCCGCCAACTGGTCCGCCGTGCGTCCGCGAAA
>JANXTD010000311.1 GCA_025352585.1 Fimbriiglobus sp. | reverse complement strand
CATCGTTGAGCCGGGCCGGAAGCTCACCGCCGACGAGGTCCAGGAGCGGGTGTATTCCCACTTCGGGTGCCCACCCACCGAACCGCTCAAACAGGATGTGACTTGAAGCTGCACTAGGGCCGGGAGACAAGTCGGCTTGCGCCGGTCCGGCCTCACAGAGGCCAGCTCCAGAAGAACAGCCACGAGTCGCCTGCGCCGTCACTTCGCCGGTTTCGCCGCGTCCTTTTGCGCCTTCTTGAAGGCGTTCGCCGACTCGGTCGTGGCGAGTTCGTCGGGCAGTTGCACGCGGCCGGTCCGCACGGCGGCGAGGTCCCCGGCGTCGCGGTCGCGGGTGAGCGTGTGCATGGTGCGGACCTTGTCCTGGACGCGCATCAGCCCCTCCAGCAGCGCCTCGGGCCGCGGCGGGCAGCCGGGGATGTACACGTCCACGGGCACGACCAGATCGACCCCCTTGACGACGTTGTAGCCGTACTTGTAGTACGGCCCGCCGCCGCAGGTACACGCGCCCATCGCGATGACGAACTTGGGGTCGGGCATCTGGTTGTAGAGCCGGCGGACGCGGTCGGCCATCTTGAGGTTGACCGTGCCGGCGACGATCATGAGGTCGGCCTGGCGCGGCGTGGCGCGGAAGGCCCCCGCGCCGAAGCGGTCGAGGTCGTAGCGGCCGGCCCCGGTGGCCATCATCTCGATGGCACAGCAGGCCAGCCCGAAGGTCATCGGCCACAGCGACGACTCGCGCGCCCAGTTGATCGCCTCGTCGAGGCTGGTCATGACGAAGCCGTCTTCAAAGCGATTCTGCAGCACCGGAGGAGCCTCGGGGTCAGACGGCGAAGACGCCCAAGACGACGACCCGCTTGTCGTCCTCGACGACATAAAACTCCACGCCTAAAGGGTGCAGGAAGCCGACCCGACTCACCGACGACTCGCGTGGCTTCCCGAAGTGAAGCGGGTCCGACGCCAAGACTGCGTCCAAGTTGTGGGACGCGAGCGCGACAGCGTTCCGGTCGCCGGCTGCGAACCAGGCCACCGACAACTCGCCTTCGGCGGCCGCCGACCAATCGACGCGGTACTTCATCCGCGGGCCTGCAAGTCCCGCAAGATGTCGGCGAGCGGGCGGCCGGTCAAGTCCTTGCGGCGCTCGGCCAACGCCTCCTCCGTGAACGGGGAGGCGACGCCCGGCGGTAGGTCGCCGGGCGGGGTGGCCGTGAACCGCATCAGCACGCGGCCACTGGGGTCGCGGAACTCGCCGAACCCCTCCTGAAGCAGGCGTTCGATGAGGGCCGGGTCGGTAATCGTGATCATGGTCATGACTTCGCCTCCGGGGGGTTCTGAGATTGTACCACGCCGTCCGCCGGGGGTTTGTCGTCGCTCCGCGGCTTGTAGGGAGGCGCGGACGCGAACCGGCCGAGGATGCGGCCTTCGGCGTCGCGAAACTCGGTGACATCGCCGCGCCGCAGGCGCTCGATCAAGGCGGGGTCGGTGATGGTGATGTCGGACACGGTGGCACCTCGGGGGACGGTTCGGAGTTACTGGACGATGAAGACTTTCTGCACGACGACCCGCTTGTCGTCTTCGATCACTTCGTACTCGACCCGGAGCGGGGCGAGGTACGCGACGCGGCGGAGTGAAGATTCGCGCGACTCGCCGAAACTCAGCGGGGCGAACGTTAAGTGGTAATCGATGCGGTCGCTGCTCGCGGCGACCGCCGAGGGGTCGGCAGCCACCGACCAGATCGACATCAGGTCGTCGGTTACCCGCTCCGGCCAGATCACGACGTACCTCACAACCGCTCTTCGAGGTCGCGCAGCGCTTCCAGGAGTGGTTTGCCGCTTTGCAGATGGGCCGGGCCACGGTCCGGCAGGGGCGGGAGCTTGAGGCCCGGCGGTAAGCGGCCCGACTCCTCCGGGCGAACGCCTTCGGCTTCGGCCGCTCGCCGCGCGGCCTCCAACTGCTCGCGGAACCGCCGCACGTCGTCGCGGGTGTAGGTCGGCTGCTCCGACGGGCCGTTGTTCGACGAGGGGAACCGGCCCAAGACGCGGCCGTCCGGGTCGCGAAATTCGACGGCGTCCGCGTGGCGCAGTTGTTCGATCAGCGTCGGGTCGGTGATGGTGATCACGGTCATGCTTACTCCTCCGGGGGGTTGACGGATTGTACCACGGGCTGGGCGGCGACGCTCTTGACCCACTCGAGGTCGCCGCCCCGCCACAGGTACGCGAATCCGACGAGCAGCACGGCGAAGAACACCAACATCTCCGCGAAGGCGAAGCGTGAGAAGGCGTCGAGGCCCGCGGCGCTCACGTCCCCGGCGACTTGCAGCACGTCGGCCGCCCGCTGGCGCTCCTCGGGCGGCAAGGTCAGGTCGGTGGCGCGCGTGGCGCTGCCGAAGACGACGGCCCAGGGGAAGAAGAACGCCAGCTCCACGTCGAAGACCACGAACAGCAACGCCACGACGTAGAAGCGCAGGTCGAACTGGATCCAGGCCGGGCCGATCGGCTCCTCGCCGCAGTCGTAGACCTGCCCCTTCTCCGGCGACGGGTTGCGCGGCCGCACCAGGTAGCCGGTCAGCAAGTTGACGCCCAGGAACGACGCGCCGACGCCGAGGAAGACCAGGATCGTGGCGACGAGTTCGGTCACGACTTCCTCCAGACCGGCAGCGGCACGAGCTTCGACGCGGCCACGGCCGGCGGGTCGAGCGTCGCCGGCCCCCAGGCGACCTCCAGCGGGATCTTGGCGTAATCGACGAGGCAACTGTCGCGCGTGTACGCGCTCAAGTCGTACGTCGAACCCATGTACAGGCAATCGACGGGGCAGGGGTCCACACACAGCGCACAGAACATGCACTTCGTGTAGTCGATGGTGAAGCCGGCGACGTGGAAGCCCTTCAGGGGGGCGACCGCCTTTTCCTTGTCGATGGAGATGCAATCGACGGGGCAGGCCTTGGCGCACTTGTCGCAGCCGATGCACGTCGTCAGGTCGAAGCGGTGGAAGCCGCGGTAGCGCGGCCGGATCGGCACCGGCTTCTCGGGGTAGGCGAAGTGCCCAGTAAAGGTACCGCGGCGGTACGTCTGCGTGAGGGTCCGCAGGGTGACGAACATCCCCTCGGCGAGGGTCCGCGTGGCGGTGACGACGTTGCTGAGCCAGGTACGCATCGGCGGCCCTCGGGTGGAGAGCCGCCATTGTAACCGATCGGCGAAGCGAGGGCTTGTCCAGAGTCGGCCGCTCGACCCAACACCAGTCACGCTAGTTTTCGACCCACGAACAGCACTTCCTTGGCCCTCTTGTCCGTGGGCCGTAAGGCTGTGCCCCAACGGCCGGCCTGAACGCAGCGCACCTCGACCGGCTCGACGCCCACCGACCGGAAGAGTTCGGCGATTTCGTCGGCCGAGTAACGTCGGTCTCGAACCACGACTTCCCACGGCGGCAAGCCGTCGCCCACGAATTGCTCCTTGCGGTAGGCGATCCGCTCTTCAGTGTCCAGGAAGAAGTGTTCGGGGTCGAA
>JANXTD010000281.1 GCA_025352585.1 Fimbriiglobus sp. | reverse complement strand
GGCGAGGGCCGCGTCCCACACGTCGCACAGCGCTACGATCCTCACACCGGGGATCGACGCGAGCGGCTTCATCAGGTGCCGCGCCCGGCCGCCGCTGCCGATCACGCCGACGCGCACGGCGTCGTTGGCGGCGAAGCCGCGAGCGCTGTCGCCGACGACGAGCGAGGCCGCGGCGGTGCCGGCCCCGAGAAGGAAACTGCGGCGCTGCATGGGCGTGATCCTACCGGGAGAGTTTGAGGACGCGGCCATTGTCGCTGTCGGCGACGTAGATGTCGCCACTTTTCGGGTGAACCGTGACGCCGTGCGGCCGCTTCAACTCGACTTCGAGCGGGTCGGCGTCGAACTTCGCCCCCGCGGTGCCACTGCCGAGGACCAACGTCATCGTCTCGGCACCGGGGGTGTAGCGGCGGACCTGGTGGTTCTCGGTGTCGGCGATCAGCACCGAACCGTCGCGGTCGATGGCGATAAACTTCGGCCCGTTCATCGCGGCTCCAAGCGCCGGCCCGCCGTCGCCGCCTTTGCCCGACTTGCCGGTGCCGGCGACGGCTTTGATGGTTCCGTCCGGGGCGACGCGGTACAGCCGGTGGCCGCCGCGCTCCAGCACGTAGACGTTGCCCTTGGCATCGACGGCCACCGCGCGCGGGTCGGTCAGCGGCTGCTCGCTGGCCTTGGCCCCGTCTGCTGGCGTGCCCTTGGCCCCGGTACCGGCGAACGTCGTGACCGTCTTCGACTTCATGTCGATGACGCGCACGCGGCGGTTGCCAATGTCGGCGACGTACATCAAGGTTTGCTCGGGGTTGAAGGCGATGTTGATCGCCTGCGTGAACTGCGCGGCGGCGCACGGCCCGCCGTCGCCGGCGAACCCCGGCTTGCCGGTGCCGGCGAAGCGGCTGACGATCTTCGTCGCGGGGTCGAACGAGGAGATCGCGTGGTTGAAGGTGTCGGCGACGTACACGACGCCGGCGCGGTCGATGGCCAGGGCGTGCAGCCCGTTGAAGTCGGCCCCGCCGGCGCTGGCCCGGAACGCCGACGGCCCCTTCTTGCCGCTGCCGGCGAGGGTTTCCACCTTGCCATCCTTGGTGACGCGCCGCATGCGTTCGCCGCCGGTCATCTCGACGAAGACGACGGTGTCGTCCGCGTCGAAGTCGATGGCGAACGGCTGGACCAGCTTGTCGGCGACGAGGGTGACCGTCCCCGACGCATGTACCCCGCCGGACGCGAGGAGCAGTGCGGCGACGACGGAAGCGATGCGGCGGGTCATGGCGAGTTCCTGGCGGGGCGGGGCGGGGGCAGCGACGATCTTAGCGAGCCGGTGACTATAACAACGCCACGCGCCGACACTCCCTGAGCGATTGCCCATGAAAGCGATTCAACTGCAAGCCCCCGAACGCTTCGCCGTCATCGACGTGCCGGAGCCGACCGCCCCCGGCCCCGGCGAGGCGCTGGTGCGCGTCCACCGTGTCGGCGTTTGCGGCACCGACATTTCCGGCTACCTCGGCAAGATGCCGTTCTTCACCTACCCGCGCATCCCCGGCCACGAACTCGGCGTCGAGGTCTTGGCCGTCGGCGACGGTGTCACCAATGTGAAGCCCGTCGACCGCTGTGCCGTGGAGCCGTACCTCAATTGCGGCCACTGCTACGCCTGCCGCAAGGGGGCCGGCAACTGCTGCGTCAGCTTGAAGGTGCTGGGCGTGATGACCGACGGCGGCCTACGCGACCGCTTCAACGTCCCGGCCCGCAAGCTGCACGTCTCGAAGTCGCTGAACTTCGACCAACTCGCGCTGGTCGAAACCCTGGCCATCGGCTGCCACGCGGTCCAACGCAGTGGGCTGACGGCGGGCGAAACCTGCCTCGTCATCGGCGCGGGGCCGATCGGCCTGGCGACGCTGGAGTTCGTGAAGTTGACGGGCGCGAAGACGACGGTCCTCGACACCAACGCCGAGCGCCTACGCTTCTGCCGCGAGGTGATGGGCGTCGAGAATGCCGTCGCGCCGGGGGCCGACGTGGTCACGCAACTGCGCGAGCTGCACGGCGGCGACCTGCCGGACGTGGTCATCGACGCGACCGGCCACAACGGCTCGATGTCCGCCGCGTTCACGTTCATCGCCCCGACCGGCCGGCTGGTCTTCGTCGGCATCACGACCAAGGAAGTGACCTTCACGCACCCGATCTTCCACCGGCCCGAGGGCACGCTGTTGTGCAGCCGCAACGCCCTGCCGGCCGACTTCACCCGCATCGTCGGCCTCATTGAGCAAGGGCAGATCAAGACCGACCCGTGGATCACGCACCGCGCGAGTTTCGACGGCCTGATCGCGGCGTTCCCGAGTTACACGCGGCCGGAGACGGGCGTCATCAAAGCCATCGTGGAGGTGAACTGATGGTCCGCAGCGCCGTGACGATTTGCCTGGTCCCCGAAGCCGCCGCCGGCCCGTTCGTCTTCTACGGCGACTGCGCCGCGGCGTGTGAAACCGCCGCGCGGCTCGGCTTCGACGCCGTCGAAATCTTCGCCCCCGACGCGGCCGCCGTGAGGGCGCTGAACCTGCCGAAGCTGCTCGGTGACAACGGCCTGGCACTCGCGGCGCTCGGCACCGGGGCGGGCTTCTTGCAACGGCAGTTGACGTTCACTTCCCACTCGCGGTCGGTGTGGACGGAGGCCGTTGACTTCGTCCGGGCCATGATCGATGTGGCGGCGGAGTTCCAGTCGGCGGTCATCGTCGGCAGCATGCAGGGCCGCTGGACGCCTGAGGTGCCGCGTGACCGGGCTATCGGTCAGCTTTGGGAGGCGCTGTTTGTGTTGGGCGACCATGCGCCGCCGCTGAATGTCAAGCTATTTTACGAGCCGCTCAACCGCTACGAGACGAACCTGTTTACGACCCTCGGTGACGCGGCAACGTTTGTAGCCAAGGGCTTTCCGCACCCGTGCATCGAACTGCTCGCCGACCTGTTCCACATGAACATCGAGGAGCGCGACATCGCCGCGGCGTTGCGGGACGCGGAGTCGTTCGCCGCCGACTGGCGGGGCGTGCCACTCGTCGGGCACGTCCACTTCGCCGACTCGAACCGCCGCGCCGCCGGCCTCGGGCACACCGACTTCACCCCCATCGCGGCCGCCTTGCGCGAGATGAACTACGACGGCTACGTCTCCGCGGAGGTACTGCCGTGGCCCGACGCGGAACGCGCCGCAGAGCAGACGATGAAGGCGTTCCGCGTCCACTTCCCCCGGCCGGTGTCGTGATGTTCGACTTGAAGCCCGCGGCGGCGTGCCGCTTCGACCAGGTGTCGCTCGGCGAGGTCATGCTGCGGCTCGACCCCGGCGACGGCCGCGTCCGCACCGCCCGATCCTTCGCCGTCTGGGAGGGCGGCGGGGAGTACAACGTCGCCCGCGGATTGCGGCGCTGCTTTGGCTTGCGCACGGCGCTCGTGAGTGCCTTCGCCGACAACGAGGTCGGCCGGCTGCTCGAAGACTTGATGCTGCAAGGCGGCGTCGATTTATCGCAGGTCCGTTTCGTCCCGTTCGACGGCGTCGGCCGGACGGTTCGCAACGGCCTGAACTTTACCGAACGGGGCTTCGGGCTACGCGGGGCCGTCGGCGTCTCGGACCGCGGGCTGACGGCTGCGTCGCAGATGAAGCCGGGCGACATCGACTGGGACCGCCTGTTCGGCACGCTAGGGGTGCGCTGGTTCCACACCGGCGGCATCTTCGCCGCCCTCTCGCCGACGACCTCGGCGCTCGTCGAGGAAGCGTTAGTCGCGGCCAAGCGGCACGGCGTCGTCACGTCCTATGACCTGAACTACCGGCCGTCGCTGTGGCAGTCGATCGGCGGCCCGACGCAAGCCCAAGCCGTTAACAAGCGCATCGCCAAGCTCGTGGACGTGATGCTCGGCAACGAGGAAGACTTCACCGCGTGCCTCGGCCTCGAAGTCCCCGGCAACGCCGCGAACCTGGCGAGCCTCGACCACGGGGCGTACCGGCGGATGATCGAGTCGGCGGTTGCGGCGTACCCCAACTTCCGGGCCGTGGCGACGACCTTGCGCACGGTGCGGAGTGCCACGCGCAACGACTGGGGGGCGGTCTGCTGGGCCGGCGGCGCGTTCCACGAGGCGACGCACCGGCAAGACCTCGAAGTCTTCGACCGCGTCGGCGGCGGCGACAGCTTCGCCTCGGGCCTGATCTACGCGTTCCTCGCGGGCAAGTCGGCGGCCGAGGCGGTCGAGTGGGGCGCGGCCCACGGTGCCCTGGCGATGACCACCCCCGGCGACACGTCAATGGCGAGCCTGGACGAAGTGCGCAAGCTCGTGGGAGGCGGTAGTGCGCGGGTGGAACGGTGACAGAAAAACATTTTGCCGCGGAGACGCAGAGGCGCGAAGAAGACACAGCGCCACCTGCCGCTGACTGGCCGAGATGCATCCAGACATGATGCAGCCAGCCGCACCGATGCCGTCCGA
>JANXTD010000252.1 GCA_025352585.1 Fimbriiglobus sp. | reverse complement strand
GGCGCAGGCCCCCACGGACGCCAACGGCCTGTACACCTTCCTGAACTTGCAGAGCGGCACGTACACGGTGAAGTTGCTGGCGACCCCGCCCGGCTTCGCCCTCGCGCCGTCCGGGGCGACGGCGCTGACCGCGACCACGTCGGTCGGCTCGACCAGCCCGGACAACGCGCCGGCCGGCCTGAACTTCGGGCTGATCGGCCGCCGCCGCTACGCCCTCGCCGCCGACGGCGGCGGCGGCCCCCGCGTGCAGGTCTACGACGCCCTGTCGAACACGCTGCTCAAGGACTTCTTCGTCTACGAGACGACCTTCACCGGCGGCGTGCGGGTGGCCGAGGCCGACGTCAACGGCGACGGCATCGACGACCTCATCGTCGCGCCGGGCAAGGGGGGCGGCCCGCGCATCCGGGTCATCAGCGGGGCGGACGACGCCGACCTGTACAACTACTTCGCCTACGAGCCGAGCTTCATCAACGGCCTGTTCGTGACCGCGGCCGACGTCAACGGCGACGGCTACGCCGACATCATCACCGGCACCGACTCCGGCGGCGGCCCGCGAGTCACGGTCTTCAGCGGCAAGGCCGGCGTCGTCATCGCCGACTTCTTCGCCTACGACAACTCCTTCCGCGGCGGCGTCCGCGTCGGGGCCGGCGACCTCGACGGCAACGGCGTGGCCGAGATCCTCACCGCGATGGGCATCGGCGGCACGCCCCAGGTCAAGTCGTTCGGCGGCGGCGACTTCCGCGAACTCGGCAGCTTCAACGCCTTCGACGCCGGCTACACCGGCGGCGTGTTCCTCGCCAACAGCTCCGCCGACCCGACCACCGGCCGCGCCGACGTCGTGGTGGGCAGCGGCGTGGCCTACCCGACGACCCCGGTGGTGCGCACCTTCGACGGCCTCACGTTCACCCCGAAGTCCGAGACCGAGGCGTTCCCGTCCGGCGGGGCAGCCGACGGCTTCGCCAGCGAGGTCCGCGTCTCGTCGTTCGACCGCAACGGCGACAACGTCCCGGACATCGGCATCGCGAGCGGCACCGGCTCGGTGTCGCGGCTGCGCTTCGTGGACGGCCTCAACTTCCGCCAGATCGGCGAAGAGGTGCAGCCGTACGAGTCGTCGTTCCTCGGCGGCATCTTCATCGGGTGAGCCGACCGGCGAGCCGCCCGCCCGCCCGCGTGGGCGGGCGGCGAGCGGCGGGACGTTCAACTCACGACCGGTGCAGCCCCGCGATCGGCGCGGCGTCGGTCATGCTCAGGAGTTCGCGCGAGGCGTTGCGGGTCACTCGCAATTTGCCCACGTCGAAGAGCGTGTGCATCACCGTCGAGATCAGGTTGGCGATGCGCACCGGTTCGGAAGTCGGCCGGCCGCCGTCGCGGCTCGACGTGCCGATCACCTGCCCCATGTTTAACCCGCCGCCGGCCAGCAGCAGCGGGGCGAGTTCGCTCCAGTGGTCGCGGCCGCCGCTCTTGTTGATCTTGGGCGTGCGGCCCATCTCGCCGCAGCAGACGAGCAACACCTTGTCGCTCAGCCCGCGCGATTGCAGGTCGTCGAGGAACGCACTCACGGCGTGGTCGAGCGACGGGGCACAGTAGCCCATGCCCTCGGCGACGGTCGCGTTGTTGGTGTCGGCGTGCATGTCCCAGACGAAGTTGGTCGTGACCGTCACGAACCCGGCCCCGCGCTCGACGCAGCGCCGCGCCAGCAGCAGCAGCTTGCCCAGCGTGCGGGTGTTGTCGGCGTAGAACTTGTGGTTGTCCCACTTCTTGTTGATCGCCTCGACCTTCAGCAGCGGCTCGGTGTCGTAAGCGGCGAGCACCTTGGGGTCTTCCTTCGAGAGGTCGAAGGCCTCGCCGACGCCGCCGAGGAGCAGGCGGAACGCCTTGTCGCGCATGCCGTCGGCGGCCCCGGCGTCGAGGGCGTACTTGACCTGGTCGAAGCCGGCCAAGAGTGTGCGGCGGTCGCCGACGCGGTCCTGCGGCATCGTCAGGACCATGTCCTTCTGGAAGGCCCCGCTGCCGCCGGGCACGAGCGGGGCCTGGTTCGCGCCGAACGGGCCGGTCGCCAGGAAGTTGCCGAAGCCGGCCTGCATCGGCTGGGCCTTGGGGTCCACCGACTGCGGGAAGACGGCCACGTTGGTCGGCATCCCGGTACTTGGGCGGTTGCCCCCGGCGACGCTGGCGTAGGCGCTGCCGAGGTTGGCCAGGTGCCCCTCCGCGCAGACGACCGGCTTGAGGTCGTGGTTGCCGTTGCCGGCGACGTAGGAGCGCACGACGCTCAGGCGGTCGGCCCGCGCCGCGAGCTTGGGGAAGGTGCCGCCGAAGGTGAGGCCGGGCACGCGGGTTTGCACCTCGCCGGTGACGCTGCGGGTCTCGGCCGGCCCGCCCATCTTGGGGTCGAACGTCTCGATCTGGCTCGGCCCGCCGTGCAGGAACAGGAAGATGACCGCCTTGTCGGTGACCGGCGGCCCCGCCCCGGCCTGCGGCAGCGGCGACCCGGCCGGCGACGATAACGCCGACAGCCCGCCGAGGGACAGGCCACCGACGCGGAGGAATTCCCGGCGGGACGGCGTTCGCAGCGAGAGCATGGGGGGAGTCTCGACCGAAGCGGCGGGGCCGCGGGGGCAGCTGGGGCCATCATACCCGACGCGGGCCGCGCGGGACGAGTGCATATTGCAAAGTGCAAAGTGCAGAGTGGAAACCTCAGACCGAAGTCCGAAGCGATTGCCCTCTGCGGGAAATCGGTTTGGTCTTGGCTGTTCACTGTGCACTCTGCACTCTGAACTCTGCACTCTTCCCGATCAGTCCCGGAGCCGCGCCCGATGACTCCCCGTTTCCGGGCCTGGGCTCTCGGCACGTTCGCAGCCTTCAGTTTGGTTTTGATTGCGTTCCCGATCGGCACCCAACTGCGCGGCGGGACCAACAAGGATTACCGACTCTGGTACGCCGTCGGCCAGTGGGTCGCCCACGGCGAAGAGCTGTACCTGCGCTCGGACTTCGGCGAGCCGTTCCCGTTCCTGTACCCGCCGTTCGCCGCCGTGCTGCTGGCCCCGCCGAGTCTGCTGGGGCCGCTGGGCTGCGTCGTTGTGCTGGCGCTGACGACCGTCGCCAGTTGGTACGCCGCGATCCGGCTGAGCGTCACGCTGACCGCCGGCGACGGGCCGGTCCACTGGGCGCTGTGGGGGGTGCCGTCGCTGCTGTGCCTGTGGGGCGTCTACGACATGGCGATCTTGGGCCAGCCGAACCTGCTGTTGCTGGCGCTGTTGCTCGGCGGCTTCCTGAAACTCCGGCAGGGCCGCGAGGTCTCGGCGGGGCTGCTGTTCGCGCTGGCGGCGGCGATCAAGGCGTTCCCCGTCGTCGTCGTCTGCTACCTCGTCTGGCGGAGGCACTGGGTCGCCACGCTGTCCCTGGTCGTCGGCCTGGTCGGCTTCTCGGCCGTCGCCCCCGCCCCGGTGCGCGGCTTCGAGCGCAACCTGGGCGACCTCAAGACCTGGATCGACGGCATGCTCCTGAACCAGCGCAACGAGGGCTTCAGCCCGCGCCCCGAACAGGCGCTCGGCTGGAAGAACCAGTCGTTCCTGGGCGTCGGCCACCGCTGGCTGCGCGCCATCGACGCCGACGGCGACACCTTCGAGCCGCACGACGCCCTGTACGTCAACGTGGTGGACCTGAACTACCCCACGGCGACGCTGGTGATCGCCGGGTGCGCCGGGCTGATCGGCCTCGGCTACGTCCTGGCGATGCCGCGCCGGGACCACCGCACCCCGGCGACGACGACCCTCGAAACCGCCGCGCTGACGGCGCTGATGATCATCGCCTCGCCGATCTCGTACACGTACTACGACGTGTGGCTACTCTACCCGGTGACGGTGCTCTTACACCACGCCGTCACCTCGCCGGAGCGCTTGACGCGGCGCGTCAGTGGGGCGACACTGGTGGCGACGCTGCTGATCCTGCTGGCCGGGCTGCCGCTGGGCCGGCCGCACGTCGTGCAGGCCTACGGCCACGGCCTGTGGGCGATCCTGGTCATGGTCGCCGGCCTCGGCTGGCTGATGCAACGAATGGCGACCGGCGTCGGCCCGCCCGGAACACCCCCATGAACACCGACCCCGCGGCCGAGTACGTCGCGCTGATCAAGGCCGTCGCCGACAAGCTGCTGACCGACCGCGCCGACCCCGGCGACGTGAAGCTCCTCGCGCACGCCCTGCGCGAACTGCGGCACTGCCTGCGCGTCTTCCGCGACTACCGCGGCGTGCGCAAAGTCACCGTCTTCGGCTCCGCCCGCACGCCGCCGGACCACCCCGCCCACCGGGCCGCCGTCGCGTTCGGCCGGCTCGTCGCCGACGCGGGGTGGATGGTCATCACCGGGGCCGCGTCGGGCATCATGGAGGCGGGGCACCTCGGGGCCGGCCGCGACAAGAGCTTCGGCCTGAGCATTTTGTTGCCCTTCGAGTCGGCCGCCAACGCCGTCATCCACGGCGACCGCAAGTTGATGAACATGCGGTACTTCTTCACCCGCAAGCTCATGCTGATCAAGGAGTCCGACGCGGTCGTGCTCTTCCCCGGCGGCTTCGGCACCCACGACGAGGCGTTCGAGGCGCTCACGCTGATCCAGACCGGCAAGTCGCACCTCTTCCCGATCGTCTTCGTCGACGAGCCGGGTGGCACCTACTGGACGCGCTGGCAAGACTTCGTCCGCGACGACCTGCTCGCCCGCGGGTACATCTCCCCGGCCGACCTGAGCCTGTACCGCGTCACCGACGACCCGGCCGAGGCGGTCCGCGAGGTGACGCAGTTCTACCGCGTCTACCACAGCCTGCGGTACGTCCGC
>JANXTD010000819.1 GCA_025352585.1 Fimbriiglobus sp. | reverse complement strand
TTCACGCCGCCGGACGACCCGACCGGGTTGGACGCCGAGGCGGCGACCGAGGCGTTGCGGTCGGTGCCGCTCGAATTCCGCGAAGTCGTCGTGGCGCACCTGTGGGGCGGGCTGACCTTCGGGCAGATCGCCGCGGCCCTCTGCGGGTCGGCGAGTACCGCGTACCGCCGCTACGCCGCCGGGATCGACCTGCTCCGCGAGCGTTTGCAAGTGCCGGCCCCGCTCCAACCCCCGAAGCCGAGTTGACCGCCATGCCCGACCCCCGCGACCCGCTCGCCGCCGCCCTGGCGAAGCTCGCCCCCGCCCCGGCGAACCTGGCGACGCCGGACTTCCTGTTCGCCGCCGGCCGCGCCAGCGATTCCCGCCGCGTCGCCTTCTGGCGGCGGCTCTGCCTGGCTCAAGCCGCCCTCGGCTGCGTCGGGGCCGCGCTGGTCGCCGCCTGGGCCGCCACGCCCGCCGATCGCGCGACGCCGCCCGCGGACGCCCCGCTGACACCAATCGCCGCCGAAGTCGCGCTGCCGGAGTCCGCCGGCGACGGCCCGACGTTGGACGAGCGCATCGAAGCCCTGCGGCTCCGCAACGACGTGCTCGCCTTCGGTCTGTCGGCGTTACCAGAGCCGGTCCCGCCGCCCCGCACTACGTTCAACCCTTTGGAGGACGACCGATGACCCGCTTCCTACTCACCGCGTTGGCCTCTGTGGCGACGCCGTTCGCCAGCCTCGCCCAAGCCCCCGCCTCGAACGTCGGCCCTGTGGTCAAGATCGAACGCACCTTGCGACTCGTCGGGCCTGGCCTGCCGATCTTGAAGGACAGCCTGCTGCCGCCCGGCCGAGACCGGGTGAGCGGCAACGCCGCCCTCGGCTACCTCCGCGCGGGGACGTTGACCCCCGAGCCGCCGCGCGACCCGGCCGCCGCGAAGAAACTGCGCGAGCGCGTCGAAGCCTGGGAGGGCTTGCCCGACGACCAGTTGCCCGCCGCCGAAGTCGCGGAGTACCTGCGGCCCTACCGGCCTATGTTCCGCAGCCTCGACGACGCCGCCCGAATGGCGACGTGCGACTGGCAGCAGCGCGTCGCCGGGGGGGCCGAGGAGGTGGCGGTGGCCCTGAACGCCGTCCAGGGCCACCGCGGTGCCGCCCGCCTATTGAAACTCCGCGCCCGGCTCGACCTGGCCGAGGGCCGCCCCGCCGACGCTCTGCGCACGCTCCAAACCGCGCTCCAGCACGCCCGCCACGTCGGCGAGTCCGGCACCCTCATCGACCTGCTCGTCGCCCACGCGCTGGCGAACATCGCCCTGACGCAAGCCGAATCCCTCACCACACGACCCGGTGCCCCGAACCTCTACTGGGCGCTGGCGACCCTGCCGCGGCCGATGATCGACTCGCGGCCGTCGCTCGACGGCGAGTTGCGACAGACGCTGGGCTTCCTGCCTCAACTCGCTGCGCTCGAAGCCGGCCCCGTTTCCGAAGTGGTCGCGGCGAAGGCGTTCGCCGACCACATGAAACTCCTCGGCGGCGCAAACCTGACCGCGTTCAACGGCCCGGAACAGGTTCTCGCGGGTCTCGCACAAGCCGTCGGCCTGGCGACCCTCGCCCCGGCGGCCCGCGACGAACTGGCCACGAGGGGTTGGGCCAAGGCCGACCTCGACAAGATGCCCGCCGCCCAGGCCGTCCTCGTGCGATCCGCCAGCCTTTACCGCGAACTCTGGGACGAGCAGGTCGCGCTGTTCTCCCTGCCCGGACCTCAGGCGATTGCCGGCCGGGAGGATGTGCTTGCGAAGTCCGCGCGATTCGTCAAGGACCACCCCGACGACCTCACCCTGAAAGTCTTCTCGATGGTGCTGCCGGCGGCCTGGAAGGTCCACCACGCGCACCTCCGCACCGAGCGTCGCGTGGCCCTGTTCTGCGCGTGCGAGGCCGTCCGACTGCACGCCGCGACTCACGGCGGCAAGCTGCCCGCCACACTCGCCGACGTGAGCGTGCCGGTGCCGAGCGACCCCGCCACCGCGAAGCCGTTCGCCTACGAAGTGACCGCGACCGGCTACCGCCTCGACGCACTGCCGCCGGCCGGGCGGGCGGCCGACGCGACTAACGCCGTGACCCTGACCGTCACCGTGCAGCGTTAAACGCCGTCGCCCCGCGGAGGCCATGTGGCTCCGCGGGGCGACGGGATTTTGAAAAGAGACTGAGCTGGGAGGGGCTCGAACCCTCGACCTAGAGATTAAAAGTCCCTTGCTCTACCAACTGAGCTACCAGCTCTCGACTTCGCTTATGCTAACGGGGCCGGACCTTACGTCAAGCCGGCCCCGCCGCGTTCGCCCCGGAAGGGCGTTAGCTCTGCACGGCCAGCGACGGGGCGGGGGCCGACTCCTTGCGGGTCGAGCCTTGCACCTTCTCCTCGCCTTCCTTCATGAACTCGATGATCGACTGCTCGCCGGCGTCGCCGAGGCGGCGCGTGTGCATCTTCAAGATGCGGGTGTAGCCGCCGGGCCGGGTCTTGAAGCGCGGCCCGATCACGTTGAACAGCTTCTTCAAGACGGTGTCGTTCTTCTCGACGAGTTCGCCCGTCTTGTCGTAGACGCCCGTGCCGGCCATCGGCCCGAGGTGCATGATCGCCTGGCGGCGGAAGTGCAGCGACTTGATCTTGCCTTCCTTAGTGCCGTCGTCCACGAGCGCCGCCTTCTTGGCGAGCGTGACGAGTTTCTCGATGAACGGCCGCAGCGACTTCGCCTTGGGCGTCGTCGTCTTGATGCTCTCGTGCGTGATCAGCGACCGGCTCAAGTTGCGGTAAAGGGCCAGCCGGTGGCTGGCGTTCCGGTTGAGCTGCCGGCCTGCGATTCTGTGGCGCATGTCAATAAACCTCAAGGCTAAGGGACTTCGCGTCCCAGGGTGAAAACTCCCCCGTGCCAAGGTAGGGAGTCGGAAAGAGTGGTTAGTGACGAGTTGCCAGTGGTCAGCGAAAATCATCCGTCACTGATCACTGACCACTCGTCACTGCCAACTGTTAACGTTTGGCGATCCGCATCCCGAGCTTCAAGTTGCGCTCTTCCAGCTTGCCCTTCACTTCTTTGAGCGTCGTCTCGCCGAAGTTGCGGACCTCGAGGAGTTCTTCCTCGCTGCGGATCACGAGGTCGCGGACCGTCGTGATGCCTTCGCTTTCGAGGCAGTTGGTCGCCCGCACCGACAGTTCGAGTTCGGCCAGGCTCATGTTCAGCTTGCGCTCCAACTCGACATCCGACGTGGACGGGCCGGCCGACGTGCCGATCTCAATGGCACCCTCGTCGAGCGGCACTTCGGGGCCGGCTTCGGCGTACTGGATGAACGGGTTCAGGTGCTTCCGCAAGATCTTGGCCGCCTCGACAATCGCCATCTGCGGGCTAACGGTGCCGTTGGTCCAGATCTCCATGACCAGGCGGTCGTAGTTCGTCTTCTGACCGACCCGCGTCTCCTCGATGTCGTACTTGACACGCACGACCGGCGAGAAACTGGAATCGACGGGGATCACGCCGATCTCGCGCTCCTTCAAGTTCTCCTCGGCGATGCGGTAGCCGCGGCCGCTCTCGACGACCATCTCCATGACGAACGGCACGTCGGCAGTCATCGTACAGATGTGGTGGTCAGGGTTAATGATTTGCACCGACTCGTCGTGCTGAATGTCCGACGCCTTGACCTCGCCGGCACCGTGCTTATCGATGCGGATCGTCTTCGGCTGGTCCGACGTGTTCTTGACGACGAGGGACTTGATGTTCAGCACGATATCGGTCGCGTCTTCGACGACGCCGGGGATCGTGCTGATCTCGTGCTGGATGCCCTGAATGATGATGCGGGTGACCGCACTGCCTTCGAGGCTCGACAGCAGGATGCGCCGCAGGCTGTTGCCGACGGTCATGCCGAAGCCGCGCTCGAACGGCTCCGCGTAGAACTTGCCGTAGGTGTCGCTCAGGGTCGAGCGGTCGGACGCGACACGGTTGGGCAGTTCGAGCCCACGCCAGCGAATACGCATAATCAACCCTCCGGGCACGCGACGGACAGCTTACCGCGACCAGGCCCCCGCGTGCGAAATGCGGGGGGTGTTGGACGCACAGCAAGTCGCCGCGACCGAGACTTTCGGGAAGCAAAAAGCCGCCACGCTTCGCGGGCGCGGGGGCAAGAGTCATGATACGCCGGCGGCTACCGCGTGGCGATTTCGATGATGAGTTGCTCGCGGATCTCGCTGATGCGCGGGTCCACGTCGGAGCGCGACGGCATGCGGATCAAGACGCCTTCCGGCTCCTCGGCGCTGATGATCGACAAGAAGTCCGGCACCTGCGGCGGCATCTCTTGGAGCGACATCTTGGCGAGTTGCGTCGAGCGGGCGCGGGTCTTGACGCGGACCTTGTCGCCCGGCTTGAGCAACATGCTCGGGATGTCGCACTTCTTGCCGTTCACCTCGACGTGGCCGTGGCAGACCATCTGGCGGGCCATGTTGCGCGACTTGGCGAAGCCGAGGCGCGTGATCACGTTGTCGAGGCGGCGTTCGAGGATCGACAGCAGCGTCTCGCCGGTGTTCGACGGCGACCGCGTGGCGAGGTCGAAGTAGCGGCGGAACTGGGCTTCGAGCACGCCGTAGAACCACTTCAGCCGCTGCTTTTCGCGCAGACGCAGGCCGTACTCGGACTGCTTCGAGCGGCGCAGGCCGTGCATACCGGGCGGCGGGGCCTCGCGGTCGATCGGGCACTTCGGCGAGAAGCAGCGCGAACCCTTGAGGAACAATTTCATCTGCTCGCGGCGGCACCGCTTACAGACCGAATCGAGGAACCTGGCCATGTGCGAAAACCTGTACGGAAACGTCAGTGCTTGATTCAGGGGTCTAAGTCGCCGACGGTCACACGAAGTGACAGCCGGGAGCGACTGAACGGCGAGCCGAACCCCTGGGTCGGGCCTCGCCGGGTTCCAGAAACGAAATCGTACCGGTCGCCACACTGACACGGACGCCGGTACGCGATTCGCCTGGGACAACCGGACTAGACGCGGCGCTTCTTGGGCGGGCGGCAGCCGTTGTGCGGGAGGGGCGTCACGTCCTCGATCGACTTGACGTTCATGCCCGAAGCTTGCAGGGCGGTGATGGCCGACTCGCGGCCGGCACCGGGGCCTTTGACGCGGACTTCGACCTCGCGGAGGCCGAACTTCGCGGCCTTGCCGGCGCACTCTTCGGCGGCGCGTTGGGCGGCGAAGGGGGTCGATTTCCGACTGCCCTTGAAGCCGACGGCCCCGCCGGACACC
>JANXTD010000178.1 GCA_025352585.1 Fimbriiglobus sp. | reverse complement strand
CGGGTGAGACTTCGAGATGGCATCCGCGAAGAGCCGCACGTTGTCATAACTACCGATCAACGCGACCGCATCTTCGAGGAGTTGGGACCGCTCGGACCGTGTCAGGTGGATGAAGGGGGTTGTGTCGCGGAACCTTTTCTGTAAGGCCAAGCGACTCGGACCGGTCGCTCCAGCCAGTGCTTTCGCCCTTAATGCCATGACGGCGGCACGCCGATCGTCTCGGGTAAGCTGTTCAAAGCCGGGGACGTAGTCCTGTTCCTTAATCGTTACCGCAAATTGTTTGACGTGAAGCTCGAACTCTACACCGGGGTGACCGTATCGAGCTTTTAAAGCGTGGAGATCGGCATCGACATCGAACCAGTCTTGTTCACGCATCGACAAGCCGAGTAAGACGTAGTGCTTACTGCCGACATCGGTGACTTCTGGCGTGCCAGATGCGTCCAGATAGAGTAGGAACATGAATGCAGTATATGGAGGCCCGAGAGGGGTTTAGCCCCAATGTGCCGAAGCACTCCCAGGCCAAAGGCGTGCTGATAAATCAGCACGCTGCACAAAGCTTACCGAAGTGAGGTGACAGCGTCAAGGGGTTAGCTCGAATTTCCCTCGGCCCAACTCAGCCCCCACCCCCTACGCCTTGATGATGTCCTTGACGGTCATGCCGCTGGGGATCATCGGCAGGACGTGCTCCTGGTGCGGGACGTGCACATTGAGAAGGTACGGGCCGTCGTGGTCGAGCATCGCGTGGATCGCCGCGTCGAGGTCGCCCTTCTCCACAATCGCCTGGCCCTTCACGCCGAAGCCCTCGGCCACCTTCACGAAGTCCGGGTACGGGGCCTCTTCACCCGAACCCAAGTAGGTGTGGCCGCGGTTGGAGCCGAAGAAGCGGTCCTCCCACTGCATCACCATGCCGAGGTGCTGGTTGTTCAAGAGCATCACCTTCGCGCCGATCTTCTCGGTGTAGCAGCAGGCGAGTTCCTGGACGTTCATCAGGAAACTGCCGTCGCCGTCGATGTCGATGCAGACGTAATCGGGGTGCGCGACCTTCGCGCCCATCGCCGCCGGGAGGCCGAAGCCCATCGTGCCGAGGCCGCCGCTGGTGACCCAAGTGCGGGGGTGGTTGAAGCCGAAGAACTGAGCGGCCCACATCTGGTGCTGGCCGACGCCCGTCGAGATGATCGTCTTGTCGAGCTGGCCGCGCTCCTTGAGGATCTCGTACAGCCGCTTGATGGCGGCCTGCGGCAGGATGCAGTCGTCGCGCTCGTCGAACACCAGCGGCTCGGCGTCGCGCCACTCGTCGATCTGTTGCAGCCACGGGACGTAACGGCCACCGCCGACGAGGTCGGCGTTGGCGTCCTCGCGGACCATCGCCAGCAGTTCGGTCAACACCTGCTTCACGTCGCCGTGGACGGGGATGTGGGCGAACTTGTTCTTGTTGATCTCCGACTTGTCGATGTCGATGTGGACGATCTTGCCGTGCTTGGCGAACTCCGAGAGCTTGCCCGTCACGCGGTCGTCGAAGCGCACGCCGACGGCCAGCAGCAAGTCGGCCTCGTTCACCGCGTAGTTGCTCGTCACGGTGCCGTGCATGCCCATCATTTGCAGGCACAAGTAGTGGTCGGCCGGGAAGTTGCCGATGCCGTGCAGGGTCAGGGCGACGGGGATGCCGGTCAACTCGGCGAACAGCTTGAAGACCTCGGCGGCTCCGGAGTGCGTCAGCCCGCCGCCGGCGTAGAAGATCGGCCGCTTCGAGGCGCGAATCGCTTCGAGGATCGGCTGCAACTGCGCCCGCTTGACCGCCGGGATCGGCCGGTAGCCCGGCAGGTTCATGGCGACGTTCCAGTCGGGCACGACGCGCTTAATCTGCACGTCCTTGGGCACGTCGATGATGATGGGGCCGGGCCGGCCGGTCGTGGCGATGTGGAACGCCTCCTTCATGACCCGCGGCAAATCTTCGGTGCGCGTGACGAGGAAGTGGTGCTTCGTGATGCCACGACACACTTCAACGATCGGCGTTTCCTGGAAGGCGTCGGTGCCGATCACCGGCGTCGAGACCTGGCCCGTGATGGCGATCATCGGGATCGAGTCCATCTTGGCGTCGGCCAGGCAGGTCACGAAGTTGGTGGCACCGGGGCCGCTCGTGGACATGCAGACGCTCGGCTTGCCGGTGGTGCGGCTGTAGCCGTGGGCCATGAATCCGCCGCCCTGCTCGTGGCGGGGCAGAATCGTGCGGACCTTGTCGGCGTAGCGGGTCAGGGTCTGGTGAATCGGCATGCTCGCGCCGCCGGGGTAGGCGAAGACCGTATCGACGCCGTGCATGATGAGGGACTGGACGAGGATGTCGGCCCCGCTGATCGGTTCGCTCGACTGGCCCTGACCCGCGGTGCTCGGACTGCCCATGATTCCCGTCCCTTGAAGGCGACACAATTTCCGGAGATGTCGTGCGGCCGAACTGGCGGCACTTCGCGCTAGAGAGTATACCGACGGCGATGCCGCCTTGCAGGTGTCA
>JANXTD010000135.1 GCA_025352585.1 Fimbriiglobus sp. | reverse complement strand
CCCGGAGGTTTCCGCGTTCGGAACCTTTGGGCGCTGACGCTTCCGGCTCGCCATTGGCCCGACGCGAAAATTACTCTCCCCGTCTTTAACAGTTTAAATCTTGACTCCGAAAGTGAGGTTGGTCATAATCGTCGGCGACCGCCCCACGTCGCCCCGTTACCACCGTTCAGGACCACCCATGTCGCAGCCCCCTCCCCGGCTCCGCTTGCAGACCCTCGAAGACCGCGTGACCCCGTCGTGGGCGAGCCTGCCCCCGTCGGCGGTCGCCCTGCCGGCGCGGCCGGTCGCGGTCACGCTGAACACCCTCGGCGACGCCACGGGGCTGGCCGCGGTCACGGCCAACGAGGTCGATTGGTACCGCGTGACGGTCGCCTCCGGCACCGCGACCTTTAGCGCGACGACGCCGACGAGTAACCTCGATACGGTGATCGGCGTGTACAACGCGGCCGGCCGGCGGGTGGCGTCAAACGACGACATTTCGTACCCCGGCAACACCGACAGCCGCGTCAGCGTGACCCTGCCCGCGGGGACGTACTTCCTCGGCGTGACCAACTACGTCGGCACCCCCGGCGGCACGTACACCTGGGCCGTCCGCGGCGCGACCGCCTCCCCGCCGGTGACGCCGCCCGTCACCCCACCGCCGGTCACGCCGCCGACGGTGCCGCCGACGACCGGCAGCTTCGACATCACCCTGCGGACGACCGGTCTGACGACCAGTCAGTTGGCCACCTTCCGGCAGGCGGCGGCCCGGTGGTCGCAGGCGATCGTCGGCGACTTGCCCAACGCGACTTACAACGGCGTCGCCGTGGACGACCTGCTCATCGACGCCTCCGCCTCACCGATCGACGGCCCCGGCGGCGTCCTGGGGCAGGCCGGCCCGGACGTGATCCGCTCCGGCAGTTCCTTGCCGATCCACGGCACCATGCAGTTCGACTCGGCCGACCTGGCCTCGCTCGAAGCGAGCGGGCAACTGTTCAGTACCGTGCTGCACGAGATGGGCCACGTCCTGGGCATCGGCACCATCTGGGAGACGCGCGGGCTGCTCACCGGCGCGGGCACGTCGAACCCCCGCTTCGTCGGCGTCCAGGCGACCGCGGCCTACAACCAGCTCTTCGGCCGCAACGAGACCGGAGTCCCGGTCGAGAACAGCGGCGGCCCCGGCACGGCCGACGGCCACTGGCGCGAGTCGGTGTTCAACAGCGAGGTGATGACCGGCTACCTGAACCCCGGCACGAACCCCCTGAGCCGCATGACGATTGCGTCGCTGGGTGACCTCGGCTACCGCGTCAACCTCGACGCCGCCGACGCCTATGCCCCGCCGGCGGGGGCAGCGCTGGTGGCCGGCGGCACCGGGACGACCGGCCGCGCCAGCCTGGTCGCGGCGTCGTACGGCAACGTCGCGTTCGACATGCCGCGCGACCGCAACCACACGCCCGGCGACACCTGGAACGGCGTCGCGGTCGGGTAAACGCCTGGGCGAGCGGGGGACGAGAGTCCCCCCGAGTGGCCTTCCAGCACGAATGCGATCAACCCAGCGGCGGGGGGACTCGGGGGACTGTCGTCCCCCGCTCGCTTGGACAGTCGCTCCCATCTCGCGGTCGGTCTCGCCGCAACATTGCCACCTCACCTCAACTGGCAGTGGCACCCGCGAATTCGCCTGGATCTGTGGCGAATTGAGCGTCCCGGCTAGTGTCTGTATTCCCGCCAATTATTAACGGCCGATGAGTTCCGGGGCGGGAACTCGGCTCGGATTCGCCACGTCAATAGCCGTGCCCAGCTCGCCCATGTCGCTACTTCACTTCTGGTCAGGACTCCCCCATGTCGCAGTTCGCTGCCCGCAGCCTACGGTCCGCCTCCCCGCTCCGCTTCGAGACCCTCGAAGACCGCGTCACCCCGTCGTGGGGCGGCCTGCCGCCGTCGTCGGTCGCGTTGCCGACCGGCCCCGTGAATGTCGCGTTGAACGCCACCGGCGACGCCAAGTTGCCCGGCGCGATCGCGACCACTGAGGTCAACTGGTACCGCTTCACCGCGGCGGCCGGCGACTCGGTCTTCAAGGCGACGACGCCGCGAAGTAACCTCGACACGGTCATCGGCGTGTACGACGCCGCGGGCCAACTCGTCGCCTCGAACGACGACATCTCGGGCACCAACACCGACAGCCGCGTGAAGGTGAACCTCAAGGCGGGGACGTACTACCTCGGCGTGACCAACTACAACGGCACCGCCGGCGGCACCTACACGGTTTCGCTCAACACCCCCACGCCGCCGGTCGCGCCGCCGGCCGACACGAGCTTCAGCATCGCCCTGCGGACGACCGGCCTGACGCCGAGCCAGTCGGTGATCTTCCAGGCGGCGGTGGCCCGCTGGGAGCAGGCGATCGTCGGCGACCTCCCGGACGCGATCTACAACGGCGTCGCCGTGGACGACCTGCTCATCGACGCCGCCGCGGCCCCGATGGACGGCCCCGGCGGCATCCTCGGGGGGGCCGGCCCGGACGCGGTCCGTCCGGGGGGCCTGACGACCCACGGCAACATGACCTTCGACTCCGCCGACATCGCCAACATGGAGTCGAACGGGGCGCTCATGGGCGTCGTGATGCACGAGATCGGCCACATCCTGGGCGTCGGCACGCTCTGGGGCAGCCTGCTCACCGGTAACGGGACGAGCGACCCGCGCTTACCGGCCCCCAGGCGGTCGCGGAGTACAGCGCGCTCACCGGCCGCGCCGAGACGGGCGTGACGGTCGAGAGCGGCGGCGGGCCGGGCACGCGCTACAGCCACTGGAGCGAGTCGGTCTTCCAGAACGAGTTGATGACCGGCTACGCGAGCGGCGACCTGGCGCTGAGCCGCATGACGATCGCCTCGATGGCCGACCTCGGCTACCGGGTGAACCTGAACGCCGCCGACGCCTACACCCTGCCGCCGCAGGCGAACGCCGTCGCCGCGACCGGCGCGAGCGGCCCCGGCGCGAACCTGGTCGCGGCGTCCTACGGCAACGTCGCCTTCGACATGCCTCGCGACCGCACCCACGTCTGGGGCGACAACTGGAACGGCGTCGCGGTCGGTTAGGCAATACACTAGCCAGCGACACTCCCCGAGGTCGCCATGCCAGACGTCTTGCTAGACCGCGCGCCGCTGAACCCCTCGCACGCCCCCGTGCAGGTGCGCGACATCCTCGCGCCCGTGACCCCGCCGCGGCGCACGCACAAGATCATCGCCGTCTTGCCGGCCTACAACGCCGCCAAGACGCTCGCCGCGACCATCGCCGACGTGCCGCCGGGCAGCGTCGATGAGATCCTGCTCGTCGATGACGGCAGCCGCGACGGCACGGTCGAACTCGCCCGCGCGATGGGCCTGACCGTTATTGTCCACGAGAAGAACCGCGGCTACGGCGGCAACCAGAAGACTTGCTACGACTACGCCCTGAAACGCGGCTACGACATCGTGGTGATGATCCACCCCGACTACCAGTACGACGCGCGGGTGATCCCCCACGCCGTGAGCTTCATCGAACTCGGCATTTGTGACGTGGTGTTGGGCAACCGCGTCCGCTCGCGTCAGGAGGCGGTGGCGTGCGGGATGCCGTGGTGGAAGTACGTCTGCAACCGCGGGCTGACGCTGTTCGAGAACCTCGCCTTGGGCCAGAACCTCGGCGAGTTCCACTCCGGCTTCCGCGCCTACCGCCGCTCCGTGCTCGAGACGGTGCCGTTCGAGCGCAACAGCGAAGACTTCGCCTTCGACACGCAGTTCCTGGTGCAGGCCGTGAAGTGCGGCTTCCGGCTCTCCGACGTGCCGGTGCCGGTGCGCTACTTCCGCGAGGCGTCGAGCATCAACTTCGCCCGCAGTACGACCTACGGGCTGATGACGGTCAAGACGGTGCTGCAATACTGGCTGTGGCGACTCGGCGTGCCCAACCGGCTGTTCGCCCCGAAGTGAAGCCGGGGCGGTTTCGCCGCGGGCCTGCTTACTTCTTGCGGACGAGCTTCACCGTGCCGCAGTGGCCTTCGGACGGCTTGCCGCCCGCCCAGGCCTCGCCGGCGATCTCGATCCGGTCGTCGCCCACGAACGTGACGATCGCCCCGTGCATGTGGGTGTCCTTGGCCGGGTCGAGGTTGGTGCCGCCGGCGAACTTCCAGACGATCTGGTTCGCCGGCGACGCCGGGTCGGCCTTCATCCGCGGCTGGTTGCCCAGCACGCAGTAGTGCGTCATGAGCACGTCCCCCTTGTCGCAGTGGTAGACCGACACCATCTCCATCGGCTGGCCGGGGAACTGCGTCTCTTGCACGGCCGAGCCGCCGGCGGTCACCTTGACGACCGAGAAGACCTTGTCGGTCGGCTTGCCGTCCTTGTCGGCCTCGACCCAGGTGCCGGCCATCGTCTTGAGCTTCTCGAACGTCGTGTTCGCCGGCTTCGCCGCGGCGGGGGCGTCGTCGCCGCGGCCCGCGGAGGTGAGGGCGACCACGATCACGCCAACGGCCATCATTCGTCGCAACATGTCAAACTCCGATTGAGGGAAAAGGGTGCGGATCGAACCGCCGCCGGTGCGGCGTCCGTCCGCGGGTGTGGACTTCACTTCACGGCCGCCCGGTTCAGGGCGTCGGGCCGGTCACCATGACCATCCAGCCGAGGCCGAAGCGGTCGGTGACCATGCCGTAGCAGGGCGACCAGAAGGTCTTGGCCATCGGCATCTGCACGCTGCCGCCGTCGGCCAGGGCGTCGAACGCGCGCCGGGCGTCGGCCTCGGTCGGCACGCTCAGCGCCAGGCGGAAGCCGTCGAACTTCGGCTGGTCGTTGCAGCCGTCGGACGCCATCAGCGGGACGCCGCGGACGCGGAACGAGGCGTGCATGACCTTCTTCTCGAACCCGGCCGGCAGCATTCCCGCCGGCATCGGCTCGGGGCTTTCGTCGAACCGCATGAGTATCTCGACCTCCGCGCCGAGGGCCGTGCGGTAAAAGTCGAGGGCCTCCTCGCAGCGGCCGCCGAACATCAGGTACGGGGCGATCGTAGTCGTGGGCATCTTGAAACCTCTGCCAGGGTGAGTGGTCCGGGGTCGGGCGAACCGTTCGCCTGTCCCCCGATCCGCTAATGAGTCGAACGGGCCGGCCGGGAATCGACAGCGGCTCAGGAAATCGACACCGAAGTGTGCAGCCCGCTCAGGTCGAACAGCGGCCGCACCTCGACCGCGCCGTGCCGGGCACCGGGTTGCCGGGCGGCGTCGCCCAGCGCGGCGTCGCGCGACTCGGCCAGGACCACGTAAAAGCCCCCGAGCACCTCGCGCGTCTCGGCGAACGGCCCGTCGGTGACGGCCCGGTGGCCGCCGCGCACCCGCACGCAGGTGGCCGTCGCCGCCGGGTGGAGCGGCGAGGAATTCAGGTACCGGCCGGCGTCGCTCAACTCGCGGCAGCGCGCGGCGGCCTCGGTCATGGCCTCCCGGTGGGCGTCCGGGCCGGCCGCCTGCCACGCCGACTCGTCGTGGTAGCAGAGCAGCAGGAAGGGCGTGAGGCCGGGCACGCGCGTCCCCGCCGGGAACGGCCGCGACGGCGGCAAGCCGTCGAGGGCGAGGAGCGGGCGGATCTCGACGGTGCCGTTCCGCGCCTGCGGCAGGCGGGCGGCGACCGCGATCGCCTCGTCGAGGTCGGGGAGGTCGAGCAGGAAGTAGCCGCCGAGTTGCTCCGTCGTCTCGGCGAACGGGCCGTCGGTGACGAGCGCCTGGCCGCCCCGCACCCGCACCGTCGCGGCCGTCGTGACCGACTGAAGGGGCGAGGTCGCCAGGAACTGGCCTCGGGCGGCCAACTCGTCGCAGACGCCCAGAGACTCGGCCATGCAATCGCGCCGCCCGTCGTCCGTCCAAAGCCCCTCGGCCCCGTACATCAGGAACAGGTACTTCATCGCGTCTCCTCGGTTGTTTGCGTCCCGGCGGCCGCGTCGCGCAGCCCCTGAATGTCGAGCTTGGTCATGCCCATCATCGCCGCCATCACGCGGGCCGCCTTCGCGCGGTCCGCGCCCCCCATGAGTTCCCCGAGGGCCGACGGGATGACCTGCCACGAGAGGCCGTACTTGTCCTTGAGCCAGCCGCAGCGGCCCTTCGACCCGCCGGCCGAGAGTTTTTCCCATAGGTCGTCCACCTCGGCCTGAGTCTGGCAGTCGATCGAGAGCGACACCGCCTCGGTGAACTTGAAGTGCGGCCCGCCGTTGAGCGCGAGGTAGTAGTGCGCCCCCGCCAGGCGGAATCCGACGACGAGCGCCGCCCCGTCGGGGCCTGGGGTGACGCTCGTGACGGCGGAGTCCGGGAACAGCGAGACGTAGAAGGCGGCGGCCTCCTCGGCCTGGCCGTCGAACCACAGGAACGGGGTGATCTTCTGCTGGGCCATCGGAATCCCTCGGGTACGAAGTGAACGGAGCGCCTCTCCCCTCACTGTCGAACGGGGCGGCCGCCGATCGACATCCGGCGGAAGATTGTCCCAGGAAAAATTCAGAGTTGTGCCAGCCGCATCGCCAGGAAGCGCCGCTCCGGCTCCTGCCGGGCCAGCGCGAGCGCCCGCCGGTAGGCGACTCGGGCGTCGTCCCCGCGCCCCAGCCGGCGGAGCAGGTCGGCGCGGGCGGCGTGGGCCAGGTGGTAGTCGGCGAGGTCGCCGCGGCTGAGGATCGCGTCGATCAGGCCCAGCCCGGCCGCCTCGCCGTCGCGCATCGCCACCGCCACGGCGCGGTTCAACTCCACCACCGGCGACGGGTTCACCGCGAGCAGCGCGTCGTACAGCGACGCGATGCGTCGCCAGTCGGTGGCCGCGGCCGTCGGGGCCTCCGCGTGCGCGGCGGCGATCCCCGCCTGGAGCGCGTACGGCCCGACGCGCGGTCTGCCCGGCGCGCTGCCGGCCAGCACCCGCCCCTCGGCGATGAGGCGGCCGTCCCACGCCGCGCGGTCCTGGTCCTGGAGCAGCACGAGGTCGCCGGCCGGGGTGGCTCGCGCGGCGCGGCGCGACTCCTGGAGGAGCATCAGCGCGAGCAGGCCGACGGCCTCCGGGTCGGGCAGCAACTCGGCCACGAGCCGACCCAGCCGGATGGCCTCGCCCGAAAGGTCAGCCCGCGTCAGCGCCTCGCCCGAGCTGGCCGAGTAGCCCTCGGTAAACACGAGGTAGACGACCGCCAGCACCGACCCCAGCCGCCCTGGGAGTTCGTCGGCCGACGGCACGGCGAATGGGATGCCGGCGTCGCGAATCTTGGCCTTGCCCCTCACGAGCCGCTGCGCCATCGTCGCCGGCGCGGTCAGGAACGCCCCGGCGATCTCGTCGGTGGTCAGCCCGCAGACCTCGCGCAGCGTCAGCGGCACCTGCACCAGTCGATCGACGGCGGGGTGGCAGCAGGCGAAGATCAGCCGCAGCCGGTCGTCCTCGACCGCCCGGTCCTCCCGCGCGTCGTTGGCCGCGGCGACCTCGCTCAGGCGGGCGGCCAGCCCCGGCTGCAAGGCGTCGAAGTGGCCGCGGCGGCGGAGCGCGTCGATCGCCTTGAACCGGCCGGCGGAGACCAGCCAGGCCCGCGGGTTGTCCGGAACCCCCTCCGCGGGCCAGCGCGCGACGGCCGCCGCGAACGCCTCGTGCAGCGCCTCCTCGGCCAGGTCGAAGTCCCGCAGCCGCCGCACCAGTGACGCGAAGACGCGCCGGGACTCGTCGCGGTAAGTCGCCTCGATGAGCGTGCGGACCTCGTCCGGAGTCGGCGGCGGCACGTCATCCCCTCCGAAGTCGGGCCGGAACCGGTCGCGTGGCACCGGCGGAGCTTACCGCCGAACCCGACTCCCGCCCACCCCGGTTGCGCGGCCCGCGGGGGACTCGGCTATCGGCGGGAAGTTGGTCGCGGTACACTTGCCCGCGACCCAGACCCCGCGGACGACCCCATGCCCCCGCCCAGCGACGCGCCGACCGTCTCGCTCGTCGTGCCCTGCTTCGACGAGGCCGAGGCGTTCCCGCACCTCCGCGCCGCTCTCGAAGCCCTCCACGACGTACTCGCCGCGCACTACCGCGTCGAACTCGTCCTCATCGACGACGGCAGCCGTGACGGCACCTGGGACGCCATCCAGGCGTTCGCCGCCGACCGGCCGTGGGTCCGCGGGGCGGCACTCTCACGCAACTTCGGCCACCAGGCAGCCTTGACGTGCGGCCTCGGGCTGGCGACCGGCGACGCCATCGTGAGCCTCGACGCCGACCTGCAAGACCCGCCGGGGGTCGTGCGCGAGATGGTCGCCGCCTGGGTCGCCGGGGCCGACGTGGTCTACGCGGTGCGGCGGTCCCGCGCCGGCGAGTCGCTGTTCAAGCTCGCCACGGCCAAGGCGTTCTACCGCGTCGCCGGGCTGCTGGGGGCCGGGCACCTGCGGGCCGACGCGGGCGACTTCCGGCTCATGAGCCGCCGCAGCCTCGACGCGCTTCTGGCGATGCCGGAGCGGCACCGCTTCCTGCGCGGCATGGTCGGCTGGGTCGGCTTCCGCACCGCCGAAATTCACTACGACCGGGCGGCCCGCGTCGCCGGCTCGACCAAGTACCCGCTCCGCAAGATGATTCGCCTCGCGGCCGACGCCGTGGTGTCGTCGAGTACCGTACCGCTGCGCTTCCCGTACTACTTCGCGCTCGCGGCGTCGGCGGCGTGCCTCGGCTACGCGTCGTACCTCGTCGGCCTGCACTACGTCAGCGGCGAGGCGTTCGTGCCCGGCTGGTTCTCGCTGATGGCGGCGGTCATGGCCTTCGGCTGCCTGAACCTGTGCTGCCTGGGCGTCGTCGGCGAGTACCTCGGCCGCATCTACGAGCAGGTCAAGGCACGGCCGCTGTACCTAGTGCGCGACGCCGTCGGCCCGCCAGTTCCCCCCCCGGCGGGACGCCCATGACGCCCACCCGACCGTGGTGTGGCCGCGCGCTCGCACTGCTGGGCGGCCTCGTCGTGAGCTTCTCGCTGGTCAGCCACTTCTGGCCGCACGCCACACTGCACCTCCCGCGCACTCTGTGGTACGTCGCCGTCGCGATTGGGGCGGTCGCGTTCGCCGGGCCGGTGCGGTGGCTGGCGCGGGCGGGCCGGCGCGTCTGGGCCGTCGAGACGCCCGGTGGCCGGCGGCAGGCGCTCACGGCGTGCGTCGGCTTCGGGGCACTGCTCAACGCCGCGGCCGTGTACCGCTTCGGCCTGTGGGGCGACGACTTGTGGCTGCAAGCCCCGCCGGTCGCGGCGGCGTTGCGCCCGGTGTTGTGGCTGTGCGACGCCGCCGTGCTGGCCGCCGGCCTCGCGGCGCTGCTGACCCTCGGCACCCCGCCCCGCGCCGCAACCCCGGTGACCAACGTCGCCCCGATGTTGCGTGGCCGCGTCGGGCTGGCGACCGTCGCCGTCGTCACGTTGGCGTGGGTCAACGCCGTCGTCTGGCAATTCGTCACGCACGAGCGCACCGCCCACTACTGGGACTTCGCCGGCTACTGGCTGACCTGCTCCGCCTACGCCGAGACGCTCGCGCAATCGCCGGCCGACGGCTGGCGGCAACTCCTTGAGTCGTTCGCGGTCAGCGACTACACCCTCCTGCCGGCGCTGCCGCCGAGCCTGGTGATGGTCGCCGCGGGGGACAGCCGGCTGGCCTACGAATTGGCCGTCGGCAACCTCTACGGCGGTGCGGTGGCGCTGGCCGCCGTGCTGGCGGTCGCCTCGGTGGCGCGCGGCGTCGGCCCGGCGGGCGCGGCGTGGGTCGCGGGGCTAACCGCCACCTGCCCCGTCGTCTGGGACCCGACGCTACGCGGCTACCTCGACCTCGGCGGCGTCGCCCTGGCCCTCGCCGCACTCGGCCTTTACCTGGCGCGGCCGGCGGCGGAGTTGCGCTGGCAACACGTCCTCGCGCTCGGGGCAACTCTGGCGACGCTGCTGCTGTTCCGCCGCTGGTACAGCTTCTGGGTCGTCGCCTTCCTCGCCGTCGCGCTGGTCGAAGCCGCGCTGTTAACGGCCCGGTCGCGATCGTTCCGCTTCGGCGACTGGCGGCCGGTCGTCGTCGCGGGCGGCGTAGCGTTCTTCCTGTTCGCCTCGATCGCCTGGCCGGCGGTGCGGCGGGTCGCGGCGACCGACTACGCCGACATCTACGCCGCCTACCGCACCGACGCCGGCGTCTGGCCCCGCCTCGCCGACCTGGCCCGGCAAGTCGGTTACGGTTACGGCGTCGCCTACGCGGTCGCGGCCGCAGTCGCCGTGGCCAACCCCGGTACCCGCCGCGCCGGGCTGTTCGCCACCGCGATGCTGCCGATCATGCTGGCGCACTTCTACCGCGTGCAAGACATGGGCTTCCACCACCGTATGTTGCTGGCCCCGTCGTTCCTGCTCGTCGTCGGGCTGGCCGTCGTGCCGCTCTTGAAGGCTCCGCGCGGCGTGCGGGTCGTCGGGCTGTTCGCCGGCGGATCGCTGATGCTCGCCGGGTTCGCGTTGAGCTTCGCCCCACGGCTCAATGTGACACGGGCCGGCCTCGAGCCGTGGGTGACGCGCTCGCCGGCCTACCCCGGCGTCCGCGCCGACATCGACGAACTGCTGGCGCTGGCCGACGACGCCGAGCGCGAGAGTGCCGCGCGGGGCACGCCCTTCGCCGTCGTCGCCAGCTCGGTGACGCTGAACCAGACGCACGTCACGACGGTGCGGCCGTCGCTGGGGCTGCCGCGCCTCGGCCCGCCGCGGCAAGTCGCGCTGCCCGAGGTCGATAAGGCGTTCGGCTTCCCCAACGCCTTCTTCGACTGCGCCGTCGTCGTGGCGACCGACCCGCCGCAGACGCACCTGCGCGCCGGCGAGCAGGTCGCGATCGAGACCCTGGCGCGGCAAGTCTGGGCCGGCGACGGCCTGGGCGCGGCCTTCGACCGCCTGCCGCGCGTCTACGTGCTGGACAACGGCGTGCGGGCGCGAGTCTTCGTCCGCCGGCGGCCGTTTACGCCGGGCGAAGTGGACGACTTCAGCCGCGTCCTGAAGGCCGCCCACCCGGACAAGCCGTTCGTCTACGAGCCACGGCCAGGCTTGCTTGAAGCTGGCCGCTGACACCCTCGACACACTGGAAGGCAGGCCCGCGGTGCCCGACGTTCCCACCCCCGCGGAGTTCGACGCCTACGCCGTCGGCGGCTACCGGGGCGGCATGGACGACCCGCTCAAGCGCCGCTTCGGCCGCGACCTCGACGAGTTCTTGCGGCCCAAAGTCCGCTGGCTGTTGCAGAACGGCCCCGACACGGCGGCGCGGCGGCTGCTCGACTTCGGTTGCGGCAACGGCCAGTTCTTGCGGCTCCTCCGCGCGGAAGGCTACGCGGGCGAACTCGTCGGGGCCGACATCTCGGCCGGGATGCTCGCCGAGGCCGACGCACAGTGGCGTGGCGACCGGCCCCCCGCCTGGACGGCGTTCGCCGCCGGGGAGCGCCTGCCGCTCGCCGACGCCTCGTTCGACGACGCCGTCGCCTGCTGCGTCTTCCACCACATCCCGCCTTCAGCGCGGGCCGTCGCGGCGAGGGAGTTGCGCCGCCTGGTGAAGCCCGGCGGCCGGCTGGCGGTTTTCGAGCACAACCCGTTCCACCCGATGACGCAACTGATCGTCTGCCGCGCGAGCATCGACCGCGACGCGATCTTGCTCTCGGCGTGGAGTTGCCGCCGACTGTTGCGTGCGGCCGGGTTCGGCCAGACGCGCACGCGGTCCCTGCTCGTCGCGCCGCCGAACTGGCGGGTCGCGGCGAGTCTCGACCGCCGGCTGGGCCGGCTGCCGCTGGGGACGCAGTACGTCGTCGAGGCGGGGTGAGTTCCGACGACCGGCGAGCCGATCGATTGCCGTCGGAGTTGATTCGCGGCCGTTCACGTAGCAGAAGTGTCGTCGCGAAGTGGAGAGTGTGGGGGCACTTCCCGTCGCGGAAGTGGCGACCCCCTAAGTTTTCACGCTCCGCAGAGCCGGAGTTACTCGTCTTCCTTGTCCTTGACCGGGGTGACCGGCGGGGTCGCCGGCTTGGCGGGCGTGACGCCGGGGGGCGTCGTCGGCTTGGCCGGTGTGACATCGGGCGTCGTCGGCTTGGCCGGGGTAACGTCAGGCGTCGTCGGCTTGGCCGGCGTGACGGGCGGGGTCGTGGGGGTCATCGGCTTGGCCGGGGTGACGCCGGGCATCGGCACCGCGCCGCCGGGGGTCACGCCGGGCATGGCGTTGCCGCCGCCGTTGATCGGGGGCATCGGGTTGGCTTCGGGCGGCGGGCAGGGCGTCTCGCACGCGGCCGGGGCCTGGCAGGCCGGGACGGCCGGCGGGCAGGGGGTCGGGCAGGCCGGGGCGACCATCGTGCCGGTGCAACCGCCGCCGCGCCTGGCGAACAGCTTGCCGCCGAACGCCGGGGCGTCGGTCCCGGACGCCATCGCCATCATCATCACCATGCTGAACATCGTTGGCCTCGAGTCGGGGATTAGTGAGCCGCCCGGCGGACCCGCGCGGGTCGCCGGCGGGCGGCTCGGTCACCACAGTAAGGATTGTCAGAGCCTGGCGAGGAATCAAGGGAAATTGGCGAATTACGAAGTTCGTCGCGCCCGGGGCGAGGCGTGCAACCCGGCCGTCTCGCGTCACCGCACCCCCTCGGGGCGATCGGCGCGTCCCCCGGGGTGCGGATTTTTCGTCCGGAAATCGCTTCCCTGCCCGAAATCGGCCGATTACGATTGGGGCCATGCCCGGTCGAGCGGGCAGCTCTCGGGTCCGCGGCGCGGGCCGGTTTCGCACCCAACTGAGTGTCCGTTGGGGCCGCCGGCGTCGGGGGAGCCGGGAGGGCGGGGACCGAAGTCGCAGCGTATGGCCACGAACATCTACGTCGGAAACTTGCCCTGGACGGCAACCCAGGACGACCTCGTGCAACTGTTCTCGCAGTACGGCACGGTCGAGAAGACCCAAATCATCTCCGACCGCGACACCGGCCGCTCGCGCGGCTTCGGCTTCGTGGAGATGTCCACCGAGGAGGAAGCCCACAAGGCCATCGACGCCCTGCACGAGTCGCCCTACAACGGCCGGCCGCTGACCGTCAACCTCGCCAAGCCGCGTGAGTCCGGCGGCGGGGGGGGTGGCGGCGGCCGTCGTCGTGGCGGCGGGGGCGGTGGCGGCTACGGGGACAGTGGCGGCGGCTACGGCGGCGGGGGCGGTCGCCGGGGCGGCGGCGGCCGGGACGGCGGCGGCGGCGGCGGTTACTAAAGCGCCCGGCGCGTTGCGATTCGGCCCCCGCTCGCTACAATACGGATACGAGTAGCGCCCGGAGTGGCCCGCGTTCGCGGGGCCGCCTCGGGCGCTCGCCGTTTCACTCCCCCCGTCCGACGCGCGAAATTCACCCGGAGTCAGGGCCATCTATGCCGAAGGAAGAAGCCATCGAAGTGGAGGGCAAGGTCACCGAAGCCCTTGCCAACACGCAGTTCCGGGTCGCGCTCGACATCGGCGGGGAGGTCATCGCCCACGTCGCCGGCAAGATGCGCAAGAACTTCATCCGCATCATCCCCGGCGACCGCGTCAAGGTCGAAATCTCCCCCTACGACCTCACCCGCGGCCGCATCATCTACCGCGCCCGCTGACCGCACGCCGATGCGCTGGCCGCGTCAAGACTTGAGGAAATTCCGGCCCCGGCGGCCGGTTTTTTCCTTGACCTGCCCCCCCGACATCGCCAAAGTAAGCCCATCGCACGGAACGCGATCCCCGGCTCAAGTTTCAGGCCGGCCCAACCGACCCTGCCCAACGTCCACGGAAGGATTCCCCCATGCTGATCCAAGTCGAAGAGAAGGCCCAAGGCTGGCGCGCCCTCGCGGTCTACACCAACGGCGACGAAGTGCTCCTGTTCGTCGGCCGCTCGTCCACCCAGGTCCGAGCCGGCTTCGAGGAGAGCTTCAAGGAGCAACTCGTTGCCGACGAGCAAGAGATGGTCACCCGCATCCGCCTGCAACAGTGGCAGGGTGCCCCCGACGCCGGCAAGTGGCACGACAAGGCCGAGTTGAAGAACCCGCTGGTCAAGGCCAAGGAGAAGCTCGAGCGCGTCGCCGCGTAACGCCGCCCGAGCCGAACCCCCGTCCCCTGGGCGATGTCCTGTCGCCTGGGGGTTTTTCGTTGGCCGTCCGCGAACCGGGCGACGCCGTTCGCCGTCCGGAGATTGCCAACGCCGGCCGGCGGGCGGATAATGCCCGTTCGACCGGCCCGAGTCCGAGGACTTGTGAT
>JANXTD010000126.1 GCA_025352585.1 Fimbriiglobus sp. | reverse complement strand
ATTCGCGTGCAGGGCTTCAACGACGCGGCGTTGAACGCGCTCATCGAGGCGGCGTGGGGCCGCACCCGCACGACGCCGGCCGACCTCTTGAAGACGATCGACACGATGCGAGGCGAACTGAACGTCGGCACGGCGTCGTTCGCCAAGGGCAAGGCGGTGTTCGAGGCGCAGTGCATGAAGTGCCACCAGTTCGAGGGCCGCGGCCAGACCGTCGGCCCGCCGCTCGACGGGGCCGCGCGCGACCTCGAGTACCTGCTGGCCAACGTCATCGACCCCAACCGCGTCATCGGCGCGCCGTACTTCCTGCGGATCGCCAACACCCTCGACGGCCGCGTCGAGCAGGGGATTCTCGCCGAGGAGGACGAGCTGTCGATCACGCTCAAGGTCGAGAACGGCGTGTTGAAGCGCCTCAAGAAAGCCGACCTCGACGGGCCGGTGAAGGTGGTCGAGAAGTCGATGATGCCGGAGGGGCTGACCGCGGCGATGACGACGCAAGACTTCCGCGACCTGCTGCGCTACGTCATGGCCAGCCCCTACGTCTCGGCCGTGACCGTCAACGGCCAGCCGACGGCGGTCCCCGTGAGTGGCCGCTTGACGCTCGCCACCGACGCGACGGTCGAGTTCACCGTCACCGCGGCGAAGCCGATGACGACGCAACTGCTCGTCGGCACTGCGGGCGCGTTCACGGCGAAGCTCGACGGCGTGGCACTTGCTGCCGGCGCGGACGTGAAGTTGTCGGCGGGGCCGCACACGGTGACGCTGACGCTGGGCAAGGGCGACGCGAGCGTGCGGCTGCTCGACCCCGACCGCGTGCTGAGCTTCGCGGAGGCGAAGTGAGCGGGGTTATTTCACCGTGAACGGGATATCGACGAACTCCGGCAGGTCGTCGGCCGGCTTGCGGGGGTCGAACTCGAAGGCCCGGCCGACGCGGTTGCCGCACGGGTCTTCGAGCCGCGTATCGACGCGGATGCGGTACTCTCCCGGCGGCAGCCCTTTGTCGGACGTGGACATGTAGAACCACAACTGACTCTGGCCGTGCGTGATCCCGTCGACCACTTTACCGTCCGGGCCGACGAGCCGAATCATCCGGTCGGCCAGGGCAGCATCGGCCGGCTTGTCGAAATAGACGGAGAGCATTGTCGGGACCTGTCGCGCGACCTTCCACTTCGCCGGGTCCACCGGCTCCTCGTCGGCCTTGACCACCGTGAAGTCCTTCGTGAACGCCGCGCCGAGGGGGAAGCCGCTTTCGTCCGGCCACGCGGCATCGACGGTGAGGCGGTAGCCGCGGCCGACTTCGAGGATCGGGCCGAGTTCCTCGCGCGGGGCCAGCTCGCGCTTGACCCGCGCCGGGTCGAACAGCAGCGTCAGCCGCTGGCCGTCGGCGCTCCAGAGTTCTTCGGCCAAGTCGAGGAAGGCGTCGGGCACAGGGTCGCCGTCCTTGTTGGCGAGCTTGACGTGCTTGAGGCCTTCGCCGCGCGTCATCGGCCGGGAGAAGTGCAGGTAGAACCGCAGGGTGTTCTCGGGAACCTGGTCCGTCAAGCCGCTGACACTCGACACGACCGTCGGCACCGACGGCGGCCGGTCGGCCGGGACGACGAGGCGTTGCGTCACGCCGCCCACGGTCACCCGGAGCGGCGTGCCGACGGTCAGCTTGAATCGCGGAGTGAAGCGGGCGAAGTCGCCGTCGGTCGCCGCCACGCCCTCGAGCGGCCGGGGGTCGCCGTCGAGCGTGACCGTCATTGGGCGGTCGCCGTCGCGCGGGCCGTAGGTGATCGACCGGCGGTCGGCGGCGACGGCGAACTCCGGCTTCGAGTCCTTGCGGCCGGTCTTCGGCGCGACGCGGGGCGGCGCGGCCTGCCCGGCGAGTTGAACCCGTAGTCGGGCCAGGCCGGCGAGGTTGTCCGCGAGCCGCGCCTCGGCGTCGTCGTCCGTGTGGCCCAGGATGCCGATGGGGCCGCGGTAGCCGACCTCCTGAATCGCGTCCAGTAACCTCAAGTCGTCCGGGCCTTGGCCCAGGACTTCGATCTTGCGGCCGGTCAAGTCCCCGTTCGCGTGCATGCCGCTCAGGTTGATCGCGTGGATGTAGTGCCGCATCACGCCGATCTCGCCGACGACGGTCGAGAGCTTGTCGTGGGCATGGTGCAGGTTGTAAACGAGGCCGACGTGGG
>JANXTD010000119.1 GCA_025352585.1 Fimbriiglobus sp. | reverse complement strand
AGGGTGATGAAGCTGGTGCGGAAGTTGGCCAGGAACAGGAGCAGGATCAGCACGACCCAAATCGTGCCGTCGCGGATCGCCTCGACGACGTTGTCGATGGCCGCCCGGATGAAGTCGGCCTGTCGGAAGACGTGCCGCTCGACCTTGACATCCGCCGGCAGTTCCCGTTCGATTCCGTCGAGCGCGGCGTCGATCTTCGGGGTCAACTCCAGCGTGTTCGCCCCCGGCTGCTTCTGGATCGCCAGGATGACGGCGTCGCCGCCGGCCACCCCGTCCGGGCCGCGGACCCGCACCCCGCCGTCGCCCCGCCGCACCGGGCCGGCGAACCGCACGTCGGCCACGTCCTTGATCCGCACCGCACGCTTGTCCCGCCACACCACCGGCGTCTCGCCGATGTCGTCGAGGGCCAGGCTCTGGCCACTGATGCGGATCAGGTGTTCTTCTTGTTTCCGCTCCATCACCCCACCGCCGGCGATGACGTTCGCGTTCTCGGCGGCCTTCGTCAGTTGCTCCAGGGTGACGCCCTGGGCCGCCAGGCGGTCGGGGGCGGTGACCACCTGGTACTGCCGCAGCACGCCGCCCATCACGGTGACCTGCGACACCCCCTCGACGGCCAGCAGCCGGTTGCGGACGGCGAACTCGCCGAGCGTCCGCACCTGCATCGCCTTGTCGAGCTTCTCCTGGGGTGCAGTGCCCGGCTCGGTCGAGCGGAGGGCGACGATCATGACCTCGCCCATGATCGACGAGATCGGGGCCACCGTGACCTTGGCGTCCGCCGGCAGCCGCTCGCGGGCCAGTTGCAGCTTCTCGGATACGACCTGCCGGTCCCGGTAGATGTCCGTGCCCCAGTCGAACTCGACCCACACGACCGACAGCCCGACGCCGGACGCCGAGCGCACCCGCCGCACGCCGGTCGCCCCGTTCAGTTGGTACTCCAGGGGCCGGGTGACCAGCACCTCGACCTCCTCGGGGGCCAGGCCGGGGGCCTCGGTCATGACCGTGACGGTGGGCCGGTTCAGGTCGGGGAACACGTCCACCGGCGCGTGCGCGAGCCGGTAGGTGCCGGCGACGACCAGCGCCAGCGCGGCCAGCAGCACCAGCCAGCGGTTCTTCAGGGAGAAGGCGATGACGCGGTCGAGCATGTGTCCCCTTTACCGAACCGACGCCCAGGCCGTGTTTAACTCGTCCGCCGCGGTAACGGCCACCGGCTCGCCTGCCGCCAGTCCGGTCTTCACCTCCGCGAAGCGGTCGTCGGCCCGCCCGAGCGTCACCTCCCGGCGGTCGAACGTGTCGCCGGCCCGGACGAAGACGAACGTCCGGGTGCCGTCGCGGACGACCGCCCCGAGGGGCACGGCGAGCGTCGGCGGGTGCGACTCGACGGTCAGCGTCAGTCGGGCCATCTGACCGTGCCGCAGCGGGGTCGGCGGGTCGCCGTCGAGTTCGACCCAAGCGGAGAGGGTGCGGTTGGCGGACCCGAACGTCCGCCCGCTGCGGGCCACCTTGCCTTGCAGCACGACGCCGGGGTTACCGACGGTGCGGACGCGGGCCGCCTGCCCGACCCGGACGTTGGCGAACTCCCGTTCGGAGACGAACGCCTCGACGTAGGGCCTCACGAGGTCGTGGACCTCGAACAGGCCCTCGTCGGCCCGCACCGACTGGCCGACGACCCGGTCGAACGCCACGACGGCCCCGGCGCGGGCCGCCCGCACCGGCAGGGCGGGGACGACCACACGCTTCGCCACCAGCGCGTCGAGTTGGCCGGCGGCCAGTCCGACCACTTCGAGCCGCCGCCGGAGGCCGTCGCGCTTGTTCGCCGCCGCCGTGGCCGCCGCCTCGGCCTCGACGAGTCGCCGCCGCGGGACGGCCTCCTTTGCGACTTTCAGCCGGTCGAGTTGCTGGTTGGCGAGGTCGGCGGCCAGGTGGTCGCGGAGCAGGTCGAGTTGCAGGGTGAGCAGGTCGAGGCTGAACACCTCGGCCAGCACGTCCCCGGCCTCCACCCGCTGCCCGCGGTTGACCCGAACCGCGGAGATGGCACCCGGCAACCGGGCGGCGGCCACGCTCCGGCGGTCGGGCGGCAGATCGACCGCCCCCGGCACCTCGACGACCGTCTCGACCGCGTGGAGGGTGGCCGGCTCGACGACCAGCCCGACGGTGCGGGCCGACTCGGGGGAGGGTCGCAACACGCCGGGGGCGAAGAAGGTGCCGAGTTCGTGCCCGCCGCGGGTCACCACCCGGTCGCCGGGGAACAGGTCGGGCGACCGAATCTCGACCGCCTCCGGCGTCTCGCGGACGACGGCCACGCTCCGCTTGCGGTACTCGGACACGCCCGCGGCGCTCGCCTCCTCGACCAGCACGAACCGGTCCACCCCGTCGTTGACGAGTGCGGTGAACGGCACCGACCTCGTGCCGGTCGCGGCGGGGAGTTCGATGCGGGCCTCGCCGGACATGCCGGGCAGTAGCCGCTCCACGCCGGGGGCGTTGCGGAACTCGACCCACACGTCGTTCAGGTGGGTGGCCGGGTCGAGGTACTGGCCGACGACGCTGACGGTCCCGCGGAACGCCTCGCCGGGGTAGGCGGTCAGCCGCACCTCGACCGGCTGGCCGGCGGCGACGCGGGGGGTGTCCTTTTCGAGCACCCCGACCCTGGCCCAGACGGTCGAGAGGTCGATCACCTCGAACAGGTGTTCGCCCGGCTCGACCACCTTGCCGACCGACACGTCGGCGTGGATCACGGTGCCGCCGACCGGGGACACGACGGGGAGGGCGGGCGTGGCCTTCGCGGGGCCGGTGAGGGGGGCGTCGAGGGCGTCCCGCGGCAGGCCGAGGGCCAGCCATTTCGCGCGGGCCAGTTCGAGGGCGTTGCCGGCCTGCCGGAGTTGCACCTCGGCGGCCAGACTGTCCCGCTCGGCGACCGCCCCTGCGGACTCCTTCAG
>JANXTD010000102.1 GCA_025352585.1 Fimbriiglobus sp. | reverse complement strand
GGGCTGCTCAGGCCGACGGTGAAGGCCTCGTTCGGCTCGGAGGTGGTGTCGCCGGTGATCGCGACGGTCACGGTCTTGGTCGTCTCGCCGGGGGCGAAGGTCAGCGTCCCGGCGGCGGCGGCGTAGTCGAAGTCGGCGGTCGTGGCGCTGCCGTCGGCGGTGGCGTAGTTGACGGTCACCGGCGTGCTACTGGGGTTCGACAGGGTCACGGTGAAGGTGAACGCCGTCGGGGCGTCCTCGAAGCGGGCCACGCTGTCGATGCTCACGACCGGGAGCGCGTCGTCGTTGAGGATCGTGGCGGTCGCGGTGGCGGTGCCGAGGGTGGCCCCGGCGGGGGCGCTCAAGGTCAGCGCGAAGGTCTCGCTCGGCTCGGTCTTGGTGTCGCCGGTGACGGCGACGGTCACGACCTGGCTGGTCACGCCGGGGGCGAAGGTCAGGGTGCCGGTCGCCGCGGCGTAGTCGCCGTCGGCGGCCGTCGCGGTGCCGGGGGTCGTCGCGTAGGTGACGGTCACCGGCAGCGAACTGGCGGCGGACAGCGACACGACGAACGAGAACAGCGTCGCGGCCCCGGTGCCCTCAAGGACGCTGCCGGCCGGGAAGGCGACGGAGACCACGGGCACGGCGTCGTCGTTGGTGATGGTGCCGACGCCCTGCCCGTCGGCGATGATGGCGTTGGCCGCGGTCGAGAGGTTCAGCGCGAACGTCTCGGTCCCCTCGAAGCGGGCGTCCTGTGTGACGAGGAGGGTTACCGTCTGCGTCAGCGGGCCGCCGGGGGCGAAGCTCAGCGACCCCGCGAAGGCCTCGTAGTCGGAGTCGGCGGTCGTGGCGCTGCCGTCGGCGGTGGCGAAGTTGACCGTCACCGTCTGGAAGCTGGGGTTCGACAGGGTGACCGTGAAGCTGAACGTGGTCGTGCCGGGGACGGTGTTGCCCTCGGCGACGGTCACGTCGTTCACCGAGAGCGTCGGCACGGTGTCGTCGTTGAGGATCGTGCCGGTCGCCGGGCCGCCGGTGGTGCCGATGCCCGAGAGCGTCACGGTGAACGCCTCGTCAGGCTCGAACGTCGTGTCGCCGTTGACCGTGACGGTGAACGTCCCGGTCGTCTGGCCCGCGGCGACCGTTAGCGTACCCGCGACCGGGGCGACGTAGTCGCTGCCGGCGGTGGCGGTGCCGTCGGTGGTGGCGAAGTTGATGACCGTGGCCGTGCTGCTGGCGTTCGAGAGCGTCACGGTGAAGGTCAGCGCCTTGGTGCCGGCGTTGCCCTCGGTGATCGAGGAGGCGGCGACCGACGCCGTCGGCGTGGTGTCGTCGTTAAGAATCGTGCCGACGGCCTGGTTCGGGGTGCCGTTGGCCACGTCGATGAGCTTGACGTTGACCGGGTTCGCCAGGTTCACGACGAACGTCTCCGGCCCTTCGAACTTGGTGTCGCCGTTGACGGTGACGGTCACGGTCCGCGTCGTCTGGCCCGGCAGGAAGGTCACGGTGCCGAACGCGGCCGCGTAGTCGCCGTCGGCGGTGGTCGCCGAGCCGTCGGCCGTGGCGTAATCGACGGCGATCGTCTGCGAGCTGGCCGCGGACAGGGTCAGCGTGAACGTGAAGGAGGTGGCCCCGGCGTTGCCTTCGGCCTGCGACAGGTCGGAGATCGTCAGGTCGGGGACGGCGGTCAGCACCACGTCGTTGCCGGTGCCGCCGACGTAGCTGACCTGGAAGACGACGCCGCCGATGGTGAGGAACGCCCCCTCGGGCAGCCCGGCGAAGGTGCCGGACACCGCGTCGGTGCCGTCGTTGTCGATCAAAACGTACTGGGTGCCGAAGCTGGGCGTCGTCGGGGCGGCGACCAGCGACAGCGTCGCGCCGAGGGTCACGGTGCCGGTCACCTGCAGGCGATCCGAAGGGCTGACGCCGGAGAAGGCGGAGTTGCCGAGGTTAGCGACGAACGTCGAGCCGGCCTGGAGGTTGATGGCCGCAGTCGAGGTGAAGGTCGTCGGGGCGGTGCTGCCGACGGGGCCGGGGTTCACGCTGCCGCTGATGGCGGTGATGCCGGCCACGATGCCCGTGCCGGCGAGGGTGCCGCCGGCGACCAGAGCTTTGCCGGCGAACTGGTTGAGTACCTCCAGTTGCCCGTTATTAGCACCGAGGGTGCCAAAGAATAGGTTGCCGGACCCGGTGAGCGAGAACGTCCCGGCCCCAACCTTCACCAAGGCACTCCCGATCGACCCGGCGACGGTCCCGGCGTAGGTCGTCGAGGTGCCGTTGCCGCCGGTGGTCAGAGTGCCGGCCGCCCCGAAGGTGAGCGCGCCGGTGCCGGCGAGCGAGCCGATCGTCTCGGACTTCGTGGACACGTCGAAGGTGGCGTTGGTCACGGTCAGCGCGGCGGCGTCCGGGAGGACGTTACTGGCGGCGAGTTGGAAGACGTCGGTCGTGGCCAACCCGTTGAAGGCCAGCACCGGGGTGGCGAAAGTCGAGTCGAGCGCGGCGATTTGCACGGCGTTCGCGCCGCCGGCGTTGATCGTCAGCGAGCCGCTGGAGTTCGGGAAAGTCGAGGTCTCGAAGGTACCGTTCAGGGTGCGGATGCGCGACACGCCGTCGGTGGGGTTCGAGTCGTCCTCGACGATGGCTGCGGCGTTGGCGGGCAGGTTGATGACGAGGTTGGTGGCGGTGCTGCCGGTCACGTCCACCGGCTCGAGGCCGCTGTAGGTGATCGTCTTGCCGTCGGCGACGACGCTGCCGTCGCTGGCGTTGGTGTAGTTGAACGTGAGGTTGGTGAAGGTGCCCTTGCTGATTTGCAGCACGTCGCCGGGGGCCGAGGTCTGGCCGCCGCCGTTGAAGACGATGCCGCCGGCGGGGACGGGCACGCCGCCGAAGAAATCGACGACGAGCTTGTCGTTGCCGGCGTTGCCGTTAAAGGTGAACGCCCCGGCCGCGGTGACCGCCCCGGAGAAGATCACGTTCGCGCCGTTGAAGATGGCCCTCAGGTCGATCCCGGCGCGCTGTACGGTCAGCACGTCCGCGGCCGCCGTGCCCTCGAAGGTCACGCCGGCGGTGGCGTTCGCGACCGCCACGAACTCGACGGCGGTGTACGTCACCGCCGACTTGCCGGCCACGGTGATCGTGCTGGTGGTACCGTTGAAGGTCACGGCCAAGCCGGCGGCATCGACGGTCAGCGTGTCGGCGATGGCGTGCGCCCCGCCGTCGATGCTCACGGGCACCGTCGTCGGCGTGACGGTGAAGGTGTCGTCGCCGGCATTGCCGGTGAGGTTGATCTGCGTGAGGTCGGCCACGCCCGCCAGGCTGCTGACGGCGAAGCTGTCGGCCGCGCTGCCGCCGTTGACGCTCAGCGTCTCGACGGTGCCGATGTCGAGCTTGAACGCCACGGCGCTGGTGCGGTTGAAATCGACGCGAGTGCCGTTGGCCCCCACGGTAAAGATGTTGCCGAGCGCGGGGTTGCCGTTGACGATCACGGTGTCGGCGTTGTTGCCGCCGTCGATCGTGTCGCTGCCGTCGCCGTTGTTCCAGGTGAAGGTGTCGGTGCCGTCGCCGCCGGACAGGACGTCGGCCCCCTTGCCGCCGACGAACGTGTCGTTGCCGATGTTGCCGGTCAGCACGTTGGCGTTCACGTCGCCGGTGAGGGTGTCGTTGCCCGAGCCGCCGGTGGCGTTCTCGAAACCGCTGACGCCGGCGGTGCCGGTCGCCGTGCCCGCGCCCAGGTCGATCGCCACGCCGGCGGTGTCCGCCGAGTAGTCGAGGGTGTCGGTGCCGAGGCCGCCGGCCGCGGTGCCGCCCTGGAGGGTGACGCCGTTGGAGAACACGACGCTGTCGGTGCCAGCGCCAGTCGAGACGTTGACCGGCTCGCCGGCGCGGGTGCTGATGACGCTGACGGTGTCGCTGCCCGAGCCGAGGGACAGGTTGACGCCGCCGCCGAAGAGCTTGCCCGCGGCCACGGCGATGTTGAAGGATGTGGAGGTCAACAGGTTCGTCGAGCCGAGCTTGACCAGCACCGTCTCGGCGGTGGCCGCGCCGGTGCCGTTGACGTTCAGCACGTCGGTGCCGGCGGCATCGCCGCTGTCGAGGGTCATGACGCCCAGCAGGCCGGCGAAGTCGCCGGTGTTCGCGGGGGCGTTCGACGAGACGTTGAAGGTGTCGGTGCCGGCTTTGCCGTTGAGGCGGATCGTCTTGCCGGTCGTCGTCGCCTGGACGTTGAAGGTGTCGTTGCCGACCCCGGCGTTGACGGTCACGTCGTCCGCCGGCGTGCCGGTGACGGTGAAGGTGTTGCCGGCCGACCCGCCGATGAGCGCCGCCTTTTCGACGCCGCCGACGGTGACGGTGACCGGGGCCGCCCCGGACCGGGTCACGGTGGTGCCACTCAGGCCGTAGGTGGTGGCCGCGGCGTTCGACTGGTCGCGGACCGTCAAGGTGTCGCCGGCCGCCGTGGCGTTGTTGCCGCCGACGACGGCGACCGGCCCGAGGACGGCATCGAGCGTGGCCGTGGCGAAGCCGACGATGAAGGTGTCGTCGCCCTCCCCGCCGTTGAGCGTCGTCGTGACGCCGGCCGGCGTGGCGGTGACGTTGAAGGTGTCGTCGTTGGTGCCGCCGTTGACCGTCAGCGTCGCCAGCCCGGTGATCGCCTGCGTGACGGTGACGGTGATCGTGTCGTTCAAGTCCGCCGGGTCGGCGGCCGTCGCGCCGCCCTCGATGACGATGTCGGTCTTGTTCGAGAGTTCGATCGACTCGAAGGCGTCCACGGCCACGCGGATGTTGCCGGCGACGGTGCCGTTATCGACGACGATGGTGTTGGCCGCGTTGGTGCCGAAGACCGTGAAGGTCCCCCCGGCGACGGTGTCGAACGCCGGGGCGAGGCCGGTGAAGGTGATCGTCTGCGTCGCCGCCCCGAGGACGTGCGTCAGGACGCCGTCGCCGTTGCCGGGGCCGACGCGGTAGCTGCCGGAGGTCGAGGTGCCGCCGAGGTTCTCGAGGGCGTCGCCGGCCTGGCCGCCGCCGTTGTACAAGATGCCGCCAGTGGGAGCGAACAGGCCGGCGGCGGGGTTGACGATGCGCAGGGTGTCGTTGCCGAGGCCGCCACTAATTGTCAGCAATCCGGTCGGGGCCAGGAAGGTGGTCGGCGTGAAGGTGCCGCCGACACTCTGGAGCGACTCGGTCCCGGCGACGCCGCTGTGCTGCAAAACAGAGGTGTTCGTCGCGGTCGGCAGGTTGACGGTCAGTCCGGTCCCGTCGTCGTTGAGCGCGAGGGCCTCGGTCTGGGAGAACTGAATCGCCCCCCCGGCCCCGACGGCGACGGTACCGGCGGCGGGGCCGGAGTGGGTCACCGCCACGGCCTTGCCGGTGTACCCGGTCAGGGTGAGCGTGTCGGTCCCGGTGCCCCCGACGAATGACAAGCCGCTCGCCGGGAGCGGGTCGCCGCCGGAGTAATCGATCGTCACATTGTCGGCGTCACTCGACCCCGTCAGGGTCAGTGTCGTGAAAGAACTCGACGGGACGGAGAACAGTGCCCCGCCGTTGACCGTGACGACGGTGTTGACGCCGGACTTGGAAATCGTGTAGGCGTCCGGCGTGCCGTCGTCCGGGGCCGACCCCGACTTCGCCCCGGCACCGATCTTGAAGTCCGAGTCGTGCCAGAACGCGCCGGAGAAGCTGGTCCTCCCGCCACCGCCGGCGAGGTTGGTGTGGTTCGCGTCGTAGTAGTCGAGGAGCGGCTGGAAGCTGCCGCCCGGCTCGGACCGCGCCTCGTAAAGCAGGTTCGCTTTAAAGGCCGATTGCACCTTGAGGACGGCCCCAATGTCACCGGTCAAGTTGTTGGGCACTGCCCCGAGGCTGCTCGTGAGGGCGAGGGGAGCGCTCGAGGTGTCAGTAACGCTAACAGTGAGCCGGATCTGAGCCGTCAGCCCGCCGATCTCCGTCGGGACAGCGTTCAAGAGCCATTTGGCGACGCCGCCAGCCAGGTTCGAGCCGCCGGCGTCGAAATTCGCCTCGGTAATAAGTGTGGAGGTCGAGTCCAGGCCGGCCGCCGCGACATTCTGCGGTCCCCAGAAAATATCGTTCACACCGGAAGGGTTGTAGTTCGGAAACGCGAACGTAAACGTCCGCCCGCCCGCCCGCCCGCTACCCGTGCCAGCGGCGGAAAAACTCGACCCGCCGAGCGCCGGGAACTCAGGGCCGACCACCGTCGGCGTCACACGGTCTTCGAGGCCTTCCACACGCAACTGCTGGCGACGGCTGATCTTCGGCTGCGCGGCGAGGCCCTTGACCCAACGCTTGAAACTGTTCTTGGTCCACATGGGCGGGCACTCGGTGGGGATGAACGAAGGTGCGGGTATCGAGTAGCGTATGGAGTTGCCAACACTCGGCCGAACTTTCCGGCTGCTTAAGTGGTGCAAACTGCCCATTACTCCTAGATTACGATGATTGTCACGAAACCCTGCAACGCTGTCAACACTCCGGCGAATAATTTCTTGCAACAAATGCAATTTCGCGAGACGACTGGGTGGGGTGAGATCGCCGCGCGCAACACCGAACACCTGGCGCGGCAACGGCGCGTCGCGGGGAGCCTTTTGGGAACTTCGCCGGTTGACGGCTCATCTCACGAAGTGACGCCGCACGCCCGGTTTCGCGATTGGCGATACCACGAGGCTTGCGGACGGTTTACAATACCGTCCCGACACCGCCCGCGACCCGAGGACCCTTCGATGACACGCCTGCCTCTCGGCAACCTCCCCGGCGTACTGGGCGTTAGCCTGCTCGCCCTCGCTCTCGGCGGTCGCGCCCCGGCCGCCGAGCCGAGCATCCCGCCGCAGACGGTCGCCATCAACGAGGCGATCGCGGCGAAGTGGAAGGAGGCCGACATCAAGAAGCCGGCCGCCCGCTCGACTGACCTCGAGTTCCTCCGCCGGCTCTACGTCGACCTGATCGGCCGCATCGCCACGCCCGAAGAGGTGCTCGATTTCGAGCGCGACATGGCCCCGAACAAGCGAGGCCGGCTCGTCAAGCGGCTGCTCAGCGCCACCGACTTCCAGCCGAAGCCGAACGGCTCGGTGGTCAAAATCGACGGCAAGACCGTGCTGAAGTTCGACTACGCCAACGAGTTCGCCGACCACTGGGCCGACCTGTGGACGGTCTGGCTGATGAGCCGCTCCGTCGAGCCGCGCTACCGCGAGCAGATGCGCGTCTGGCTGCTGGCGGAGTTGCTCAAGGAGGTCAACCACAAGGACATGACCGTCGCGATTCTCACCGCGACCGGCCAGTCGAACGAGAACGGCGCGGTCAACTTCGTCGCCGTGCAACTCGGCGAGAAGAACGCCCCGGAGAAGCGCTCCGAACTCGGGACCTTCGACGCCGTGCCGGTCACGTCGCGGGTCACCCGGCTGTTCCTGGGCCTGCAAACGCAGTGCACGCAGTGCCACGACCACCCGTTCAACAAGGAGTGGGTGCAGTCGGACTTCTGGGGCGTCAACGCCTTCTTCCGCCAGGTCGGCCGCAGCGGCGACCCGACCCCGAAGGTCCGCGGCCGCGCCATGATGGCGACGCCGCTGGTCAAGATGGTCCTCGACGACTCCACCGGGCTCAACGCCGACGGCCGCGTCTACTACGAGCGCCGCGACGGCCAGTTGAAGTCATCGAAGGCGGTGTTCCTGAAGCACGTCGCCCAGGCCGACAAGGGCGAGAAGAGTGACAAGTTCCTGCCGACCGGCACCGACGCCAAGTCGCGCCGCGAGGCGCTGGCGCAGTACGTCGTCAGCCACGACAACTTCTCGAAGGCGTACGTCAACCGCATCTGGGGCCACCTGTTCGGCCGCGGGCTCAACAAGGAGGCGTCGATCGACGACTTCGGCAGCCACAACGAGGTCGTCCACCCCGAGATGCTCGCGAAGCTGGGCGAGGAGTTCGCCAAGTACAACTACAACCCGAAGCTCTTGCTCGAGTGGATCTGCAACTCGGACGCCTACCAGTTGAGGCACGTCGCCACGAAGGAGTACGCCGACCCCAAGTTCGACATGTACTTCGCGCGGATGCCGCTCAAGGCGATGTCGCCGGAGACGCTGTACGAGAGCATGGCCACCGCGACCAAGGCCGACAGCGCCAAGGGCGGCGACGACAAGCTTCGTAAGGCGGCCCGCGAGAACTGGCTGGACAAGCTCGTCGATCAGTTCGGCGACGACGAGGGCAACGAACTGGTGTTCAACGGCACCATCGTCCAGGCGCTACTGATGATGAATGGCAAGGAGATCAACACCGAGATCGGCGCGGGCGGCTCGAACCCGGTGCTCAAACTCGTGGCCAAGCACACGAAGTCCGGGGCGTCCAGCCCCGACGCGATCGTGGACGAGCTGTTCCTGATGACGCTGAACCGCCACCCGACCGGCGAGGAGAAGACGCGCATCAAGACGCTGCAACTCAAGGGCGCGATCGTCAAGGGCGAGGCCCCGGCGGCAGTCGGGGCCGCGACCCCGGGGACCGGCGCGGCCCCGAAGGCCCCGTCCGCGCCGAAGGTGACCCCGGTCGCGCCGCCCAAGGGCAACCCGGCCAAGGGCAAGCCGCCGGCCGTCGTGGCCACGGGCGTGGTGCTGCCGAGTGCCCCCGGCGACGTGAGCTTCTACCAGGACCTGCTTTGGGCGCTGATGAACACCAACGAGTTCATGCTGAACCACTAAGCGTGGCGGGAAGGCGTACAATCTCGAAAGCCGCCGGCGGATACGCCGGCGGCTTTTCGCATTTCCCCCCCGGAGTCTCCCGATGGCGACGCTACCCGAGTTGATCGAAGCCTACCTCGCCGGCCCCCCCGCGCTGCGGGCGGCCGTCGCCGGGATGACGCGGGAGCAACTCGTGGCCCGCCCCGTCCCCGGCAAGTGGAGCACGCTCGAAGTGGTCGCGCACCTCGCCGACTACGACCCGATTATCGCCGAGCGCGTGAAGCGCACGCTCGCCTTCCCCAAGCCGCTGCTGTTCGGGGCCGACCCCGACGCGATGGCCGCGGCCGGGGCGTACCACGAACGCGACTTGGAGGAAGAGTTGCAACTGATCGAAGTCACCCGCAAGAGCCTCGCCCGCGTGCTGCGGACCCTCGACGAGTCGGCGTTGGCCCGGCCGTGCGTCCACACCGAGCGCGGCCTGCTGACCCTCGAACAGGTGCTGGCGCTGGCCGGCCGGCACATCCCGCACCACCTGCCGTTCGTCGCCGCCAAGCGGGCGGCGCTGGGTGTCTAGCGTCCGGCGAGCGGGCGGACGAAAGTCCCCCGAGCGCTCCCCGTCGGGGTCACGGTCGTGGACTCGGGAGCGCTCGGGGGACTTTCGTCCGCCCGCTCGCCGGGATTTCCGCGGGGGCGGGGCCATTTCCTGCCGATCCGGTGATAGAATTGTTACTGACCCACCGCCGCGCCGAGAGCCTGGCATGAGATTGATCGAGTTGACGTTCCCCCGCCTGTCCCGGCTCCTCCCGCCGGGGCGCTACGTCGCCGTGGTGTTCGTCGGGGCGCTCGTCGTCGCGCTGGAACTCGTCGGCCGGCTGGCGCAGAACGACGTCCACGACAGCCTGGCCGCGTCGGCGCTGCTGGCGGCGGTCGCCCTGGCGTTCGCCCGGCACAAGGGCCGGCCCTGGCCCGGCACGCGCTTCGCCCGCCGTCGGCTGGGCCGGCTCCTCGAACACGTCCGCGGCAACTACGGCGTCGATTTGCGCGGCGACCCGCCGCTGCCGTTGCGCACGCCGTCGGGGGCCTGGCTGACGCTGCTGGGCCTGCTCGCCTGGACGGCGGTCGCCGGCTCCGTCTGGTGGCTCTGCCCGAACGGCTGGCGCGACCTCGGCGTCAACACCTCCTACGTCGTCTACCTGGCGCTGCTGGCGCTACTCTGGTCGGCTCTGCTTGTGGTGATGATTGGGGCGTTGTTCTTCACGGTGCTGCTGCTCGACCGGCAAGTCCACCCCGGCGGCCGCAAGTCGCAGGAGCGGCGGGCCGGCGAACTCGCCGCCTTCTTCGCGTACCTCGTCACCGTTGTGACGCTCGCCCAGTTGATCCCCGTCGTCGCCGTCGTCGGGCTGTGCGGCGTGGTCGCGCTGCTGGCCCTCGCGGCGGCCGGGTTCAGCCCCGCCGGCACGCAGGCGCTGCTGTGGCGGTCGCGCCCCGGCCGGCCGATCTACGCCGTCCCGCAGCAGCGCATCGTCGCCGGCTTCTGCGCCCTAACCGCCCTCTTCGTGGGCAACCTGCTGCTCAGCGCGTGCGGCGGCCGACTGCTCACGTCGCCGGACAAGTTCGACCCGATGCTGATGACCGACCTCATCGGCGTGAGTACGGCCTGGATGGTCCCCGGCTTCGTGGCGATGGCGGCGTTCACGCTGTGGAAGCTCCGCGCCGCCGACCCCGCCAACCGCACGCCGTTGGGCCTGCACTGGACGACCGACCTGCCGATCGCCTCGCTCAAGGGCTGCCCGCTGCTGGCGGCACGCGGCTGGCGGGTGCGCCGCCGCGGCGACCGCCGCCGGCCCGGCGACGTGGCGATTATTCTCGTCGCGCCCGAGCAGTCGGAGGCGTTTGAATTCCAGCCGTCGTGGCCACTCAAGGTGAGTCTGCGCGACCTCGACAACCCCGACGTGATCGACCGCCTGGCCCGCCGCGACGCCTTGCAACTGCGCCGCCGGGCCTACCGCGGCCTGCGGAAGATCCTCGGCCGCGCTTACGGCCTCAAGAAGCGGAAGGGCGGCTACTACCGCTTCGCCCCGCACTGGTGGCACGCCGCGGCCCTGACCTACGAGGAGCCGCCGCGCCGCGCCGACGACGCCCCGACCCCCCGGCACGTCGGCCCGTGGTACGCGAGCGTGTTCCGGCCGCGCGTCCGCCAGCAGTTCCACGCCATGATGCGGGCCGTCGAGATCGACGAGGTCATCGTCGATGACGGCGTGCCGGCGCGGGCGGTGGAGCGCGTGATCCGGGCGCTGTTCGAGGTTTACGACAAGCACGGCGGGTTGCGTCGCGCCGAGGACCACCTGTTCCGGCTGATCCCGCGGGTGCGGACGATGATCCACGAGTGCCAGCCGGACGCCCCGCGCGTCGCCCGCCGCCGCGCCGCCGGCTTCGACGAGAGCCAGTACGTCGAGTTGAGCCGGGCGCGCGTCCTGCACGTCTTCAAGGACGAGGGCGACAGCGAGGCGACCGCCGACGCCCCCTTCGATCTGTCGTGGGAGCCGGCCCCGTCGGCGGACTATCGCTGATCTCGGGTGTCGGCAGAGGTTCGGCCGTGGAGTCGCTCGCATGGCGGAGGCGAAGAAGCGCCAGGCTCACGAACTACCCGTCCCACCGGCGGTGGAGGCTGACGAGCGGGCAGTCGAAATGCTGCGGGTGTGGATCGCCGGGGGCGGGCTGCACTGCACGCTGAACATCGGCCACTGGCAACACTCAGGCATTGACGAGGACTTGGCTTGGGGCAAGGTGCTGGCCGACACGATTCGGCACCTCGCCAACGTCCTCGAGTCGGAGACCGGCACCGAGCCAGAGGAGACGATCCGGCGGGTGCTCAAGGCGCTGGAGGTCGAACTCGACGACGCGGCACCGCGGCCGGTTCGTCGATGCCCGTGAACTCCCGGCCGAGTGAGGCTCGGCGGACTAATACTGACGCGGTGGGTGTCGGGTGTGGGGTGTTGTGGAAGCCGTTCGGCGTCATGGGGAACGCTGACCTCTTCGCCATCTCATGAGTGGGGCTGTGACGTGAAGGATCGGTTACGCGACTACGGGGCCGATGTCGAGCAAAGCGGACAGGCGTTCAACCTCGGCGACCTCCGGGTGTGCCTCTCGTTCGGCTACTCTGAGGGCGGCGACTGGCTCCGGTTCCTTGTCGTCCAGGCGTGGCCTACGGCCTGGACCGTCGAAGAACGCCACGCCGACCCGCGTTACGACCCCAATGTTGCTGGCCTGCCCAAAGTTCGTCACCCGGACGGCTCCATGAGATCTGTCAAGACTGACGGCCGCGTTTACCTGTTCGTGGGAGACGAACTGCGGACGATGCGCGTCGAAATGAATGAAGACGCGGACACCAACGGCTTGACCTTAGCCGCTAGCTTAGACGAAATGTGGGACCACCTTCAGCGGTTCCGCGTCGCGGAGTGACGCCGAGCCGAGCAGCTAAGTCGGTTCGACCATACCCCACACCCCACACCCGATACCCGATTGCGGAGCAACCGATGCCCAGCCACTTCTCGACTCTGGGCATGGCCGTCGATAGCGAGGACGAACTCGTCCAGCTCGCCGAGGCGGTCGGGCCGCACTCCGCGCCGGTGCCGTTCGCCGGGGGGACCTACTTCCACTGGCATGACCCCAGCGGCGCGGAACTCTGGCTACAGGTCAACGCCGACAACGAGTTCGCCGGGGTGACACCGCACTTCGCCGGGCAGTCGCGCGTGATCGTGCGGCTCGCCCACCGCGTCCGGCCCGAGAACGCCGGCCCCTTCGACGGCGGCTTCTACGCCTGGGCCGACCCCGCCGGCGAGTCCGACGACACCGACACCGCCGACGTGCAGGGCGTCTACCCGATGGTCGTCGATTCGCCCGAGTTCGCCCGGCTCGAACCGCTCGACCTGCCGGTGACGGTGCCCATGCAGATCGCGGCGTTCGCCCACGAGGTCGAGTGCTTCGACACCGAGGCCGACTTCAACGCCTCGCAGTCGGCCGACGGCCCGCGGATGGCCCCGGAGTCGTTCATCCCCAGCGGCCTGTTCCACCCCGACGGCGGAGCAACAAGCCTGCCCGAGGCCCGCGTGATTATGAACGGCCGCGTGCTGAGTTCGGAGCGCCGCATCAACGTCTTCACCAAGCAGCCGTTCGTGACGGCCCTGGTGCAGACCATCGGCGGCACCTACGACGCGGTCATCGACGTGTCGCTGCTCGACCGCGCCCCGAAGGTCGGCGGTATCCTGTCCGGCTCGTTCTGGCTCAGCGGCCGCGTCGTGATCGATTAGCCACGTCGGCGAGCCGGAAGCGTGAGCGCCCGGAGTTCTGCGCGCGTGCGGAACTCCGGG
>JANXTD010000081.1 GCA_025352585.1 Fimbriiglobus sp. | reverse complement strand
GCACAACCTGGCCCAGAACTTCCCGCAACTCGGCGGCACCTCGGCGGCCTGCGGAGTCCCCGGCACGTCGTTGAACGAGCGGATGCTCTCGGCCGTCGCCGACGCGGTGGACGTGGCCCAGACGGCGTCGAACACCTTCCGCATCCGCAACTCCGACCGCAGCGTCGGGGCGACGGTCGCGGGGCAGATCGCGAAGCTCTACGGCCGCGAGGGGATGCCGAACGGCAAGAAGATTCAGTTCCGCTTCGAGGGCGAGGCGGGCCAGAGCTTCGGCGCGTGGTGCATCGACGGCCTCGATTTGGAACTCCACGGCTTCGCCCAGGACGGCGTCGCCAAGGGCATCTCCGGCGGCAACGTCGTGGTGACGCTCGACTACGCCACCAGCGACTTCGGCGGCGAGTTGCAGTCGGTCGCCGGCAACAACATCGCCTACGGGGCGACGGGTGGCAGCGTGTTCATCGGCGGCCGCGCCGGGCACCGGCTGGGCATCCGCAACTCGGGGGCGACCATCGTCGCCGAGGCGGCCGGCAAGTACGCCTGCGAGTATATGACCCGCGGCAGGGTGCTGATCTTGGGGCCGATCGAGAACGAGATCGGCTCCGGCATGACCGGCGGAGAACTCTTCGTCTTCGACCCCAAGAACGAGACCCCGGCGAAGCTGCACTCGAAGTCGGTCGCGGTCATCGACTGCAACTACACCGACTACGAGTGGATTCACCCGCTGATCTCGAAGTACTTCGCCCGCACGCAGTCGCGGCAGGCCGACCACATCCTGAAGAACTGGGCCGACATCCGCCGCTCGCGCCGGTTGCGCAAGGTGCTGCCGCTGGCCGTCGCCCGCGCGATGGAAGACTTCAAGACGGTCGGGACGAACGCGGGGTAGCGCGTCCGACTTGTCCGGAAACCTGTGCGGGCGGGGCTTGAGAGCCACGCCCGCGGTCGTTGAGCCCACTGCGGTGACACTTCGGCACGCGAGGTCCCGACGGCGTCACGTTTCTTTCATTTCCGTTGACGCCCAAACAGTCTTCTGTCACCGTTGCGGCAACACCACTCTGCCGATTGTTCGTGGTGCGGGCGGTTTTGCCAGTCAACTCATCTCCAATTCCGAGGACTCTCCGATGTCCGAATTCCGACGAACTCGCTCGGCGTTCACGCTGATCGAACTGCTGGTGGTGATCGCCATCATTGCCATCCTGATCGGGTTGCTCTTGCCCGCGGTCCAGAAGGTGCGCGAGGCGGCGGCGCGCATGACCTGCTCGAACAACCTGAAGCAGATCGGCATCGCCTGCCACAGCTACCACGACACCGTCACGAAGTTGCCCTCGGGCTACCTCTACGACGGCACCAACGGCCGCCCGAGTTTCGGCTGGGCGGTCCTGATCTTGCCGCACCTGGAGCAAGCCAACCTGTACACGCAACTCAACCCGATCGCCGCCCCGCTCTACACGCAATACGTGAGCGGGGCACCTGCCGCAACCCAGGCGCTGTTGCAGACGAAGATCAAGGGCTACCGCTGCCCGTCCGACACCGGCCCCGACACGGCGACGAGCGTTCAATTCGGCAACAACAACTTCTTCAACGTCGCCCTGTCGAACTACGTCGGCTGTGCCGGCTGGAGCACGCCATACCCCATCAAGGCTGACGACTCCGGCGGCGTGCTGTACGGCAACAGTCAGATCCGGCTGACGGACATTACCGACGGGACGACGAACACGATCCTGGCGTCCGAGCGCCGCTTCCGCAACGACCACGCCTCGACCTGGCTCGGGGCCGGCCAGAACGATAACTACGGCAACCAGGACACGCTCCGCACACTGTTCCGGGCCGGCTTCACGATGAACTTCAATTACGTGGCCGCGGGTGCCCCGCAGAACGCCGGCAAGGGCTGGTCGAGCGAGCACACCGGCGGCGTCAATATCGTGTTGGCGGACGGCTCGGTGCGCTTCCTGCGGGACACGACCAACGCAACCACAATCCTCAACCCGATGTCCCTGCGGAGCGACGGCATCGTGTTCGAGCTGCCGTAACCGCCCCGCCTGCCGTCCGCAAGCGAAGGCCGGCCGAAGCCGGCCCCCGCTCACCCTTTCCGACGGGACGCACGATGACCTTCGCAAAAGTTTGGATGCTCAGGCTGGCGCTACTCGCGGTCGCCCTTTCGGCTGCCGGGTGCCGTTCGGGCGGTCTCCAGGACGTGACCGGCAAGGTGACGTTCGACGGCAAGCCGTTGGCCGGGTTAGAGGTCCGTTTCGAGCCAGTCGATCCGACGGTCGGCACGACGGCCATCGGGTACACCGTGGCCGACGGCACGTACCGGTTGCATTATCCAGGTGACAAGACCGGTGCGCCAGCCGGAGAGTACAAAGTCTCCATCGGGGGCGGCGACACCGACGGCGAGACCGGGAAGCGCGTCCGCGTCCCGACGAAGTACAACACGGCGACGGAACTCAAGGCGACAGTGAAGTCCGGCGGCAACACCTTCGACTTCGACGTGACGAGCGGGTAGTGTCGAGACCGTGGGGGCGAACGCGGGGCAAACCGTTCCCGGCGAGCCGGAAGCGTGAG
>JANXTD010000071.1 GCA_025352585.1 Fimbriiglobus sp. | reverse complement strand
TTGGCCTTGAGGATGGCGAAGAGTCGCATTAACAGGGCGGTGCCAGTCGTGCCGTCCACGTCGTAGTCGCCGTAGACGCAGATGCGTCGGCCGGCTTGCACCGCCGTCAGGATCGCCGCCGCGGCCGCTGGCACGCCGGGCAGCAGCTTCGGCGGCAGTAGCGCGGCCATCGGGCAGTCGAGGAACTGCCGCGCCGCCTCGGGGGTGGTCACCTGACGGTTGACGAGCAGTTGCGCCACCACCGGCGAGAGCCGCAGTTGCGAGGCCAGGTGGTTGGCCGCCTGCGTGTCTTGCGGCGTGAGGGTCCAACTCTTGCGGACGGCTGGCATGTCGAGTCCTGGCGGGCGTGCGGGGCCAGGTATTGAAGCCGGCGGCGCGGCCCGTAGGCAAGGCCAACTTGTCGAATGCCACCGCTTTCGCGGGGGGGCCCCGCGTCGGGCCGTCGCCCGCGCTCGCGCAACCGCGCCGGCCGTTCAAGCCCGCGCCACGCTCCGTCGCCGCGAATTCGGCGCGGTCGCCTCAACCGGCGTACCGTGCGGGTTGGCCGGCGAAAAAGGCCCCGGACTCCCGAGTCCCGCCGCAGCCCGCGGGGCCTGTCGCCGATGTTGTTGGCAAGTCGCAGGACCGCCGGGCGTGGCCGCAACCCCGTCCCGAGTCGAGTTCCGCGTGTGTGTCGAGTGGTGCCGCCCGCGCCAGCGACCTTTCCCGACCGATTCTGGAGGTTCCCCGAATGAATACCGCCTTCCTGTTGATGAGCACGGCCTGGATCGCCGCCGCCGACCCGGCCGGCTGCGCGGGCTGCGCCAGCCCGGCCCCCGCCGCGGCCGCCTGCGACTCGTGCGGCCCGGCCTCGTCGCCCGGCCTGTTCTCGCGCCTGAAGGGCAAGTTGTCGTGCGGCGCGGCCTGCGGCACCCCGCTGTTCACGGCCCCGCCCGCGTGCGGCGACTGCGGCGGCAGCTCCTCGCCCGGCCTCCTGGCGAAGCTGAAGGCCCGCTTCCACCACGCCAAGGCCGACTGCGGTGGCAGCCCGTGCGCCTCGTCGCCGTGCGGCGCGGCCCCCTGTGCGACCGGCGACTGCGGTGCCGCCCCCGGCGGCTGCGCGTTGCCGGCGGCCCCCGGCGCGGCCGCCCCGGCCCCCCTGCCGATGACCGAGTCGCCGAAGGCGATGCCCAAGGTCGAGACGCCCAAGGCCGAAACGCCGAAGGTCGAGCCGCGCAAACTCGGCGTCGATGCGCCGTCGGTGTCCGTCCCGGCCGCGCCGATCTAAAGCAGTGCTCGGAACGCCCAACCGGCCGCGCGGAATTCCGCGCGGCCGGTTGGGCGTTCCGCCACGCGCGTCCCAAAACAACTCTGCCCTCTCGCCAACTCACGGATACGGGAAAGGTCAGCGGGGCCATGACGACGACGACGACGACCACGAGTACGCCGCCGGCCGCGGACGCGACGCCCGGCAAGGATCTCGCCGAGAAGATCGGCCGGCTCGCCGAGGAGAAGGGCTGGAACCAGGAAGACTTCGCCCGCATCTCGAACTTGAACCGCCACACGGTGCGGCAAATCCTCAACGGCGGCCCGAAGCGCCGCCTCCGCAACGCCACCGTGAGCCAGTGCGCCGACGCCTTCGGCCTGACCGTCCACGAGTTGCGCAACCTGCCCCTCGACCGCCTACTTCAGCGCGTCCACGGCAAAGGCCCGGTCGATGAGGAGGCCCAGTGGCTGCTCGCCGAGGGGGTCGTGTCGCCGGAGTTGAAGGGCTGGCTGGAGCGGAACGTGCCGCGCGCGATGGAGTTGCGGACCGACGAGATTGTCGAGCTTCTTGAGATGCAGGCCCCCGGCGGGCCGCTGGAGCGCTTCGGCGTCGAGCACGTCATCGACCGGATCGAGCGCCGCCGCAAACTGCTCGCGCAGGTGCGGTGCGTCGCGATGGGGGAGTACCTCGAACTGGTCGAGCAGTTCGTCGGGCTGATCTTCGAGAAGGTCAACGCCAACAAGCCACGGCCCGACGGACGCGGACGCTAGGCCGGCCCCCGGCCACTCCGGGGGCGCGGCCGAGTCGCCGTCACTCGTCGTCTTTCTTCATGCGCATGTAGGCCATGAGTCCGCCGAGGGCCAGCAAGGCGAGGACCATGCCGACGAGGACGTAGGTGTTGCCCAAAAAGTTGCTGATCGCTTCCATCGAATAGCCTCTCCATAAAAGGGGGGTGTAGGGATCGACCGCGAGACCGCTCCGGAAGCCAATCGCCTGCCGGAATCGTCGCTGTTCTAGTTTCCCCGCGGCGGCCCCGCAAGATCGGCCGCGGAATTTTCCGACTTGCCGGGAACTTTCGCGCGTCAGCCCCCGCCGGCCGGAGGTCGCGTCGCCTGCGGCCGCCGGGCACAGTATGATGTCGGCGTCCCTCTTCCTCCGAGAATCCCCCCGTGGGCGAGCCGGTCCCCTGCCCGAACTGCCAGGCGCTGCTGCGGCTCCCCGCGGGCGCGACGACGGTGCGCTGCCCGAGCTGCAAGGCGGTCCTCGAACTCGACCCCGGCGACGAGCCGGCCGCCCCGCCGCCGCCGACTCGGGCCGCCGCCGTGCCGCTGCCCTTCGGCAGGCCCGCCAAGCCGATGGCCGCCTCCGCCCCGGTGCCCGCGGTCCGCGGCAAGCCGGTCAAGGCCCGCGTCGTCGCCGAGGAGCCGCCCCGCGACGCCGACTTGACGGCCGCGGAACTCGACGAGGACGAGCGCGAGCGCGATATCCGCCGGCAACTGCGCGACCTCGACGCCGAGGCGAAGAAGAAGGAGGCCCGCTTCTTCGTCGCCTCCGACGAGTGCGAGTCGGCCCGGCAGGGGCTGCTGCTGCTCGCCGTCGGCGCGCTCTGCTCCGTCGTCTCGTCGGTGCTGGCGATCTTCTTCCCCCTCGGCGGCCTCTTCGGCACGCCGATCGTCAGCGTGGCCGGCCTGGGCGGGCTGCTGCTCACCGGCCACTGGGGCTTCACCGTCGCCGGCCTGGGGTTCTGCCTGGCCGGCCCGCGTGAGGTGCGCGGCACGGCGGTGCTGGGCATCGCGCTGACCCTCGGGCATTTGATGTTCAACGCCATCGCGACGTTCGTCTGCGTCGCCCCGAACGTCGGCCTCGACATGTTCCAGGACAGCACCCGCGGCGACAGCTACGTCTTCGCCAGCCTGATCGTCGGCAACTGCGTCTGCAACCTCACCGTCACGTCGAACCTGCCGTACTACGTCCTGCACCCG
>JANXTD010000022.1 GCA_025352585.1 Fimbriiglobus sp. | reverse complement strand
CCAGACGCTCACGCTCCAAGACTCCGGGCGCTGACGCTTCCGGCTCGCCTGCTACCACGGCCTGACCGGCCCCGGACCGCCGGGGGACTTGGCGGCCACCCCGAACAACGGCCCACTCTGGTGGGCGAATTCCCTCAACCCTGGTTGGAGAGGTCGTCATGAAGTCCCTGAAGAGTTGGCTCGCGTTCGCAACCGTCGGCAGCGCGGGCCTCACCGCCATCGCCTGCACCCCGCCCGCCCCCACCACCGGCAACGGTAGCGGCAACCCCTCGGGCACGGTGCCGACGGAGGTCGGCGGGCTGCTGTACCCCGCCGCGGCGATGCCGGCGCTGCCGGCGAGTACGCCGGTCGGCGAGCCGATCGTGCTGCCGAACGCGGTCGTCCAGTACGACATGCGGACGCAGATCCCGGCCGCCGTCGACGGCGTCGTCGAGTTGATCGCCACGCCGCTGCCCGACAAGGCCCCGTACAACCCCAACGACCCCGACATCGTCTTCCACCCGCGCGACGTGAAGAAGGAGCAGCCGTACCGCCGGCTGCGCGAGAACGACCTGATCGTCAAGGGCCAAATCCTGGCCCGCCTCGACGACCAACTCGTCTACACGCAGAAGATGCAGTACCTCAGCATGGCCCCCGCGATCAAGCGGGCGCTCGCCGCCTCGACCGAGGCCGCCGTGTTGCAGAAGAAGCTGCTCGACAAGCTCGAAGCCCTCACGACTTCGGTCAGCGTGAGCGAACTGCTCCAGCAGCAGTCGCTCTGGGCGCGGTACGTCGAGAACCAGATGAACTCCGAGAAGGAGTTGATCAAGAACGACGGCGAGTACAAGTCGGCCGAGACGCAGCACAAGCGCTACTGGATCATCAGCGAGCAGAACGGCCGCGTCGTGCGGCTGTTGAAGAGCGCCCAGGACTTCGCCAAGGCCGGCGAGACGATCCTCGAGTTGCAGTCGATCGACCGCGTCAAGGTCGAGGCCAAGCTCGACATCGGCTACGCCTCGCAGGTCCGCAAGGGGATGCTCGTCTACGTCGAGCCGACCCGGCCGTTGGGGTCGAACGCGCTGACGAACTACCACCGCCAGGAAGTGACCGCGGTGGCCGTGACGGCGCACCCCGGCCGGCCGATGGTCGTCTCCGGCGGCCTCGACGGCGCGGCGCTGGTGTGGGACGTGACCGCGACCAAGCAATCGACGCGGCTGGCCAACCCGCCGGGCGTCGGGGTTCGCAGCGTCGCGGCGACCGGGGCCAAGGCCAAGGGGCACCTCGTCGCCGTGGGCGGCGAGGACGGCAAGGTCCGCCTCTGGGACCTGTCGAACCCGGACAAGATGCCCAAGGAGCCGGTGGCGACCTTCGACGAGGCCCACGTCGGCAGCGTCACCGCGATGGCCTTCACGCCGGACGGCCGGCACCTCGCCACCACGAGTGGCCGCGACGTGTTCGTCTGGAGTGTCGCCGACCGCCGCAAGATGTACGCCCTGCCGCCGGAGCACCGCGACGCCGTGACGGCCGTGCGCTTCACGCCGCAATCGACGCTGGTGACCGTGTCGAAGGACAAGTCGGTGCGGACCTGGAAGCTCGGCGAGACCGGGGCCAACGTCGCCACGGTCATCGACCACCGCGGCGGCACCGTCGAGGTCCTGGGCGTCTCGTCGGACGGCTCGCGGGTGCTCTTCGACAAGGACGCCTCGCGGCTCGACGTGGTCAGCTTGGCCGACGCGAGCACGGTCGGCACGGTCCAGAACCCCGGCGGCGGGGCGAGGTTCGCCGGCTTCGCGCTGTTCAGCCCCGACGACACGCTGATTCTGACCGCCGGGGCCGACAACGACCAGCGGGGCGAGTTGACGGTCTGGGACACGCCGGCCCCCGGCAACCGCGCCGCGGAGCGCCGCCGGCTGGTGACCCCGCGCAACGCCGCGATTACGTGCGCGGCGTTCTCGGCCGACCCGGCGTTCAAGTACGTCGCGGTCGGCACGGTGGACGGCGGCGTCCACTTCTGGACCTCGCCGACCGACGGCGACGGCAAGCGGATCGTCGGCGAGATCGTCTCGGTCGTCCCCGCGGACGCCAAGAGCGTGCAGGTCCGCGTCGAGCTGATGAACCCGATCGACAAGGCCAACCCCGAGGGCTTGCAGGACCGCAGCGCGGCGACGATCATCGTCCCGCCCGGCGGCGTCCCGGCGACGGCCGTGCCGAACGTGCTGGCCGCCCCGCCCGCCAAGGCGGCGATCATCCCCGTCGGCGCGGTGGCGGCCCCGACGCCCGGCGGCCCGGCTGTGCTGCCCGCGTCGGCGACGACGCCCCTGGTGACCGTCCCGCCGGTGCCGCTGGCCCCGACGCACGCGTTGCCGAAGTAACGCCCCCGGCGAGCCGTCGGCGTGAGCCGGGGGTCTCCGGGCCTGCGGGCACCGAGAAACCCCCGGCTGACGCCGACGGCTCGACATCGCATCCAATCCACGCCGAGGGGCCGCCCGGATGAACGCCGCCGAACTGCTCGACAACCCGGCCGAACGCCGCAAGGCGGTGCGACTGCGCGTCCGGCCGGACCTGCAAATCACCGAGCAGCGCTACGAGGGCAAGGTCTTCCACGTCGTCAAGGACCCCGTCTGCCTACGCTACTACCGCTTCAGCCGGCAGGAGTACCACGTCTTCGAGCGCTTCGACGGGAAGCACACGATGGAGGATGTGCGCAAGGACTTCGAGAGCGAGTTCAAGCCGCACCGGCTCGAGTTCGCCGACCTCGAGAGCTTCGCGCGGCAACTCGTAACCGCCGGCCTGGTGCAGCACGAAACCGGGGGCGCGGGCAAGCACCTGTACCAGCGCCGCGCCAAGCAGCGCCGGCTCAAGCGCCTCGCCACCGTGTCGAACGTGATGTACTGGAAGATCCCGGTCTTCGACCCGGACCGGCTGCTGACGTGGATGTACGGCTACCTCTGGTGGATCTTCACGCCGTGGTTCTTCGCGGCGAGCGTGACGCTCATGCTCGCGGCCGTGTTCCAGGTGCTGGTCCACTTCCAGACCTTCCACGACAAGATCCCGCGCTACCAGGAATTCTTCGCGATCAACACCGTGTTGTACATGTGGATGAGCCTGGGGGTCGTCAAGATCATCCACGAGTTCGGCCACGGCTTGAGTTGTAAGGCGTTCAAGGGCGAGAGTCACGAGATGGGCTTTTTGCTCATGTGCTTCTCGCCGGCGATGTACTGCAACGTCACCGACGCCTGGACGGTCGCGGACAAGTGGAAGCGCATCATCATCAGCTTCGCCGGCATCTACGTCGAGCTGGTGATCGCCGCGCTGGCGACCTTCGTGTGGTGGTACACGCCGCACCTCGTCACGGTCAACAACATCGCGATGGCGGTGATGGTGCTGTGCTCCGTGAGTACGGTCTTCTTCAACGCCAACCCGCTGATGCGCTTCGACGGCTACTACATGCTGGCCGACTGGATCGAGATTCCCAACTTGCGGGACCGGGCGAATCGGTACCTCACGAACCTGTTCCTGAGTATCTGCCTGGGCATCGAGGTGCCGCCGGAACAGTACATGGCACCGGGGCGGCGCTTGCTGTTCGTCGGCTACGCGATCGCGAGTTACGTCTACCGGTGGGTGGTGACGTTTAGCATCATCTTCTTCCTGGCGGACTTCCTCGGGCCGCAGTTGAAAATCCTGAGCCAGATGCTCGCGGCGTTCTCGCTGGGCACCATGTTCATCTGGCCGACGTATCGCATGATCAAGAACATCAAACAACGGGGGCGGCTACCGGACATGAAGACCCAACGCGTGGCGGTCACGGCGTCCGTGGCCCTCGGCTTGCTGGCCGTGGCCTGCTTCGTGCCGCTGCCGGTGAGCCGGGTGCGCGAGATCGGCCTGGTGACGGTGGACCCCGGCTTCTCCGAGCCGGTGGTGCTGGCGCAGCCGGCCAACCTGGTGAGCCTGCACGTGCAGGAGGGCCAGGTCGTCACCCGCGGGCAACTCATCGGCAACTTCGACAGTCACGAACTCAAGGAGCAGTTGGCGACGGCCGAGTCGAAGCGCGACGAGAAGAACATCGAGCGGTCGATTCTCGGCAACGTCCTCCTCGCGTCGCCGCGCGGCATCGACGTCTCGAAGATCACCAACGATATGACTTTAGCCGCCGACGAGGCCGCCGCGCAGCAGCGGGTCGTGACGCAGGTCGCCGGGGAACTGGCCCTGCTCCGCGACAAGGTCGCCCCGCGCGACGGCGTGGTGATGGGCTTGGTCAACCGCGGCGAGGTCGGCAAGCTGTTCGACCGCAACTTCCAGCAGGGCAAGCCGATCTGCACGGTCGGCGACCCGACGAAGCTCATCATCAAAGTCCCGGTGAGTTCGATGGACCACAAGTTGCTCGCGGAGGACATGCCCGCCGGCGGCTCGCTCGACGTGTCGGTCTACGTCCGCGGCCGCACCGACCGCGTCTTCCGGGGGAAGGTCACACGCCTGCCGCAGTCGAGCGCCAAGCAGGTGCCGTACGGGCTGACGAGTCGCAGCACCGGCCCGGTGGCGGTGCAGCAGGGCGGCGAGAACAACCAGGAGTTGATCCCGGTCGCGCAGGTCTACCTCGTCGAGGTCGAGTTGACCGACCCCGACGCGAGCATCAAGTCCGGGGCGCTGGTGAACGCGAAGATCCACTGCAAGTGGCGCACGGCCGCGTGGTGGCTGAAGCGCGCCGCCAGCGAGGCGCTGGACTTCGGGCTGTACCAGTAACACTCAAGGCGTGCCGGAAGCGTGATCGCCCGGAGTTCTACACGTGCAGAACTCCGGGCGCTCACGCTTCCGGCTCGCCTCAGGAGTTCAGCCGGTACGGCCGGTCGAGCAGCGCTCGGCTGGCGCGCGGTCGTGCAGTTACCCCAAGCCGTTGTAGGCCCGCAGCGCCGGGAGGACGCTACCGCCTTTGGCATGTGGCCGCTTCAAAGGCTGCCGTTGCTAGTGGCGGAGTCCTCATCCACTCCCTCGCGTCACGGACTGAAGTCGATCTCGTAGTCGCCAAGTTTGTGTTTGAGTTGCGCCCGACACGCCTTGTAGCCGTCGTTAGTGCCGACGTAAAACCAAAAGGGGTCGTTTCCGTAGGGCAGTGGTATGACGTATCTCTTGCCCGGCTCAAGTGTCTGACGATGAAATGCCATCGGTAGCACCTCAGTGCCGTCGCCGTTGGTGAATGTCACGACGAAATGACTGAACAATCTCCTGTCCGGCACGTGACCGATGTTCGAGTCGGCAAAGTCGATTGTGGTGACGCCGCTTTCTTTGCGCAAATTGGCGTTACGACTTTGGACGACGATGTACAACCCGTCCGCAACCTTCGCGGCACTGCTGTGGAACACGATGTTCGTGGTACCTCCCCCGGAACAGCTTAACGACCAGGCGGAAATCATTACGGCCGAGAAGTATCGCAAAAGACATATCCTGTGTGACAACGGGAGGCGAGGCCGAGCACCGACATCGCGTTGATCGGCACCCAGATGCCCTTGCCGACGGGCCGGGACTCGGGGGCCGCCTCGTAGAAGGCCGCCTCCCAGCCCCGGCGGCGGAACGCGACGGCCGCGACAAGCCCGCCGATGCCCGCGCCGCTGACGACGACTCGGGGCATGGCGTCGGCGTCGGGGTGTGGTCGGCGAGGGCCAGGTCGCACATTGCGGTCGCCCCCAAGTGCCTTGCTCGAGTCGGCGGTGGCCGTGCGGTGAGCTGATGCGAATTGCACCTCAGCGACGGAGTTCCGTGGCCCCGCCGCAGGCGCATCTTGTTAGCCCGACGCGCGAGCGAGGGGAGCAAATCCGAATCCGCAATGCTGCTGGGTGTTGACGGCTTTGGCTTTCCCCACCCGCGTTGCCCACCGGGGTTTGCTCCCCTCGCTCGCGCGTCGGGCTAACAAGAGTCGCCTGCGGCGGAGCCACGGAACTCCGGACGCTTCCGGCTCGCCTACTCGTCGATCGACTTCTTGTTCAGGCTCTCGCTCTCCTTCTCGTAGCCGAACTCGGACTTCAGCAGCAGTACCGCCGTGTCGCGGGCCTGCTTGCGGAGTGCCGCGCGCTGGTTGCGCCTCACGACAGGCTGCAAGGGCGTGAACTTCGACGACGAGCCGTAGGCGTAGGTGTAGAAGTCGTCGATCGACTTCTCCTCGCGGCTGCTCAGGACCGCGACGTACGCCGTGTCACCCGGCTCGTCGGTCAGCACCAGGGCCGTGCCGAGGGGCTTGTCCTTGGCGCGGACGACCTCCTCGACCATCGTTTGGGTCGGGAAGGCGATGTCGGCGGTCTCCTTCATCGAGTAGCCGCCGGCCCCGCGCTGGGCCATGATGCCGATGCCCGAAGTCTCGACGACCGGGGCCACGTTGTCGAGCGAGAAGAGCTTGACGCGGGCCTGGGCCTCGGGCGACGCGAACGACTTGACGAAGTCGCTGTGCCACTGCGTCAGCTTCGGGCTGAGTTCGATCGCGTTGCCGCCCAGCGCCTGGGCCTGGGCGGCGAGTCCCTCGGCGGCCTTCTTGGCGAGTTCGCGGGCCTGCTTGCGCCGCCACGCCGCCTCGACCTTGGCCTTCGCCTCGGCGCTGTTGGGGTCGCGCAGCGGCTCGGGCGTCTGCTCCTGGGTGCGGTAGACCAGGTGCATCGGGAACGACTCGTTGGGGTACGGCTGCGGCCGGAAGAAGCCGCTGCTGGGCACCTCGCGGCCGGGGCTGCCGTCGGGGCCGCGGGTCTGCTCGAAGAAGAAGCGGCGGCCGAACTTCGCCGGGGTGACCTCCGCGGCGCTGTGCAGCGGGTTCGACTCCTCCTTCTTGGCGACGAGGACTTTCAAGCCCTCGTCGGAGCCGATGCCGTACTGGTCGCGGAACTCTTTCGACCCGCCGACTTTCAAGCCCCGCGCCGCGACGAAGTCGGCGACGAGCTTCTTGGCCTCCGGCGAGTCGGCGGCCGGCTTGATCTTGTCGAGGTCGGTGATGAGCTTGACGATGTCGGTCACCGCGACGGTCTTGACGAGCCGCTCCTCGAACTGGCTCAGCAGCCGGCCTTGCACGACGGCCTGCGGCAGCGGCTGCGCGGCGACGTTCTGCACCGCCAGGTTGCCCAGCGCCGTGACGAGGCCGCCGAGGCCGGGTGACAGCGGGGCGATGACCGCGGTCGGCAGCGTCTCGAAGCGGGTCTTGCGGTCGGCCAGCACGGCGGCCCCGACGAACGCCGAGGGCGCGGCGAACGGCCCGCCCTGGCCGGCGAAGGCCCCGGCGAGGCTCGCGGCGAGCGTGGCGACGTGGGCCGGCCGCACGAACGCCGGGTCGGGCAGGCTCTGGCCGCCGAAGAGGCTGAACCACGACTGCGTCAGCCCGGACTTGTGCGTGGCGACGTACGCCCGGTACAGCTCGCCCGTCAGCAGGTTCGGCGTGAAGGCCGGCGCGGGGGCGGCCAGCAGCGACGTGAGGCTCACACCCGGCAGCGGGGCGACCAAAAAGCCGCTGAGCTTCGCGGCCAGGTCGAGCTTCGGCGCGGCCTCGGCGGCGGCGGCCTTGAAGTACGGCTCCTCGCCGGTGACCTCGAGCCAGCCGAGTTTGAGCTTGCGCGGCTCGCGCAGGCCCAGCTTGGCCAGCTTCGGGTTGGGGTCGTCGTTCTTGCCGGCCTGAAAGAGTTCGCGGCGGGCCACGTCGTCTGGGCTGCCGGTCACGCGGTCGACGAAGTTCTCGGCCGGGACGGCGATGACGCGGTAGGTCGCCGGGTTGGTTTCCTTGCGGAAGTACTCGAAGAACTCGGCGGGCGACTGGTACTCGGTCGCCAGCGGGTTCAGCGCCGACTGGCCCATGACCGCGGCCTGGGCCGAGCGCACGCGGAACTCGTCGGCGAGCGCCGACTGCACCATCGACGGCGAGAAGCGGGCCTTGTCGCGCAGGCTGCCGTCCACCGCACGCCAGTCGTCGGCCGTCATCTTTTGGAAGAGTTCGTGGTTCGCCAGGTCGCTGACCTCGGCGGCGGCGAAGTGGATGCCGAGTTGGTCGGCCTTCTTGAGCCACAGCATGAACTCGACGTTGTCGCGGGTCGTGTTGGCCGGCTGGTTGCCGAAGTAGTGCGTCTTGTTGCCGCTGCCGGCGGCCTGGATGCGGCGCTCGCGCAGGTCGATGAGCTGCATCAGCGCCTGGGCGGCGGTGCGGTCGGCCTCGGGCGGGTTCTTGCCCTGGACGATCTGCTCGAGGCTGAACAGCGTGAATTGCAGGGTGCGCTCGCGGTCGGTGCGCTCGTCGTCCATCGTGATGGGGGTGCCGAAGTTGAAGCGCTGCAGCATCTGGTAGCGCTGCTCGAGTTCCTGGCTGAAGAAGTTGCGCTGGACGGCCGTGAAGGCCTTCTCGATGGTCTGCTTGTTCTGGGCGGTGACCGTCTTGAGGTTGTCGGCCACGGCGGTTTGCAAGTTGAGCAAGGCCCGCTCGCTGCCGCGGACCATGTACTCGTTGGCGACGAGGCGGCGGGTTTCGAGGTCGCCGAGTTCGGACGAGTAAACTTTGCTCCCGCCGACGACGGCGAGGACTTCGCCGCCGCGGGTGCGGGCGGCGAGGAGGCGCGGGATCATCGAGAAGAGGTCGCCCTGCCCGAACTGCAGGACGAAGACGAACATCATGACGCAGGTGAGGATGATGAACAAGATTCGCGTGTTGCGGCGAAAAATGTCGAACGGGTTGAAAGCCATGACACAGCCCTAGTTACGTTGCGTCCGTTACCCGCCGCCGGCCGCCCCGCGGGGGCCGCCACCCTTGACAGCCCCCGTAGGACTGCTCTAAGTGTGACTGTTCGCCGCCCCGGCACTCCCCGAGTCCGGAGTGGGGGCGGAAGTTCGATTGTAGGAATTCCGCGGTTCGTAACAACCGCAACACGGAGTCGATCAAGGTGCCTGCCCCCCGCAAGACGACCAAGCCCGCCGCCGCCAGCCCTTCCCATATGGAGGGCGACGGCGCGACGGCGACCACCGCCAAGACGACCCGCAAGGCCCCGGCCCGCAAGGCGACCAAGGCCAGCACCGGCGTCGAGCCGGTCGCCAAGCGCGCCGCCCGCAAGACGACCAAGAAGACGCCGGGGGTGACCGTCCGCGAACCGCTGGTCCCCGACGGCTCCGGCGGCTACGACCTGCTCATCGTCGAGTCGCCGGCCAAGGCCAAGACGATCAACAAGTACCTCGGCAACAAGTTCAAAGTGCTCGCCAGCTACGGCCACGTCCGCGACCTCGCCACCGGCCGCCGCGTCGAGGGCGAGGAGGTGTCGGGCATCCGCATCGGCGACGGCTGGAAGCTGCGCTACCTCGTCGATGCCGGGGCGAAAGCGAAGGCCAAAGCCGGCAAGGGGCGCGGCCGCCGCACGCAGAAGGAAATCCTCGACGAACTCGCCGCCGCCGCGCAGAAGGCCAAGCGGGTGCTGCTGGCTAGCGACCCCGACCGCGAGGGCGAGTCGATCGCCTGGCACATCGCCGACGAACTGCAACTCGACGAGGCGCTGACCTTCCGCGTCCGCTTCAACGAGATCACCAAGAACGCGATCAACCAGGCCCTCGCCGCGGCCGAGAAGATCGACCTCGACCGGGTGCGGGCGCAAGAAGCTCGCCGGGCGATGGACCGCGTCGTCGGCTTCCCGCTGTCGGCGATCCTGGGCGACAAGGTCACCCGCGGACTGAGCGCCGGCCGGGTGCAGTCGGTGGCGGTCCGCGTCATCGTCGATCGGGAGCGCGAGATCGAGGCGTTCCGCACCGCCGAGTACTGGCGGATCACGGCGTTGCTCGCGCCGGAGGCGATGAAGATCGCGTACACGGCCGACCCCAAGAAGGCCAAGATCTTCGCCAAGAAGAAGGACGAGAAGCCGAAGGACGCGCCCAAGCCGGGCTCGCCGGAGGAAGACGACAAGGACGACGCCGAAGACACGCCGGACACCGAGACGCCGGACGCCGCCGACGCCGACGGCCAGGCCGCCGCGAAGTCGGCCGCGCCGGAGAAGGCCGGGCTGCCGCGGCCGCCGGAGGGCAGCTTTATGACCGAGCTGGCCAAGTGGAACGACGCCGAGCCGGTGCTGAACAATGAATCCGACGCCGACCGCATCGCCGCGGCGTTGCAGGGCGCGAAGTTCGTCGTCTCGAAGCTCGAACAGAAGGACCGGCCCGAGCGTGCCCCCGCGCCGTTCACCACCTCGACGCTCCAACAGCAGGCCAACATCCGCCTGCGCTTCAGCGCCTCGCGGACGATGCAGACCGCCCAGCGGCTTTACGAGGGCGTCGATCTCGGCAGCGAAGGCACCGTCGCGCTGATTACGTACATGCGGACCGACTCGACCCGCATCGGCCCGGACGCCTTGAACAACGTCCGCAGCTACATCGACACCACCTTCGGCGGCGCGTACCTGCCGGCCAAGCCGAACTTCTACTCGTCCGGTAAGGGCGCGCAAGAGGCCCACGAGTGCGTGCGGCCGACCGACGTGACCATGACCCCCCGCCGCGCCGAGTCGGCCGGCCTGGGCGCCGACCAACTGCGGCTCTACACGCTGATCTACAACCGCTTCGTCGCCTGCCAGATGACGCCGGCCATCTTCGCGGTCACCAACGTCGAGGTGACCGCCGGCCCCGGCCTGTTCAAGGCGACCGGCCGCATCCAGAAGTTCGACGGCTACCGCAAAGTCCTGTCGCCGGCCGGCAAGAACGACGACACCGAGTTGCCGATGATCACGCAGGGCATGCCACTGCGGAAACTCGACCTGTTCGAGACGCAGCACTTCACCCAGCCGCCGTCGCGCTTCAACGAGGCGTCGCTGGTGAAGATGCTCGAGAAGGAAGGCATCGGCCGGCCCAGCACTTACGCCAGCATCATCGAGACGATCCAGGCCCGGGGCTACGTCCGGCAGGAGGCGCGGCGCTTCTTCGCCACCGACGTGGGCAAGGTCGTCACCGACCTGCTGGTGGCGCACTTCGCCAACATCATGGACCTGAAGTTCACGAGCCACTTCGAGGAGGAACTCGACGAGATCGAGAGCGGCAAGCACCGCTACGAGGACGTGCTCGACGAGTTCTGGGGGCCGTTCAGCGCCGCGTTGGCGAAGGCGCAGACCGACATGCCGGCGCTGCGCGGCATCGAGATCGGCGAGGCCTGCCCGCGCTGCGGCAAGCCTCTGCTGCAACTGTTCAGTGCGAAGACCGGCAAGCCGTTCATCGGCTGCTCCGGCTACCGCGACGACCCGAAGTGCAGCTACATCAAGCCGGCCGAGGGCGAAGCCGAACGCCCCGAGCCGACGGTCACGGACATCGCCTGCCCGGCCTGCGGCAAGTTCATGGTCAAGAAGGAAGGCCGCTTCGGCACGTTCTTCACCTGCCAGGGGGCACCCGACTGCCCGACGCTGATGAACCTCGACGCCGACGGCAAGCCGGTCGTCACGGCGTTGCCGACGAAGCACCTGTGCCTCAAGTGCGGCAAGGTCAACATGCTGCTGAAGCGCAGCAAGGCCGGCAAGCCGTACCTGGGGTGCCCCGACCCGAAGTGCAAGTTCATGAGCGACGCCGACGCCGACGGTGCCCCCGCGGTCCCGGCCGACACGGGTGTCTTGTGCGACAAGTGCAAGAAGCCGATGGTGATCCGCACGAGCTGGCGCGGGCCGTTCTTGTCGTGTACCGGCTACCCGGCCTGCCGGAACGCCAAGTCGATTAACGCCGAACTGCGGGAGCAGTTGAAGGACATCCTGCCGCCGATGCCGGAGAAGACCGACAAGGCGGCGAAGCCGACGGGGCCGAACGTCACGGTCGACGAGAAGTGCCCCGACTGCGGCTCGCCGATGGGGCTGAAGAAGTCGCGCTTCGGCGGCGGTCGGTACTTCCTCAGTTGCACGGCCTACCCGAAGTGCAAGGCGACCCAGCAGTGCTCGCAGAAGCTGCTCGCCCAGATCGCCGCGGCCGAGGCCAACCCGGGCGGCACGGCGGTCGAAGCGTGACCGATGTCGCCGTCCTCGGCGGCGGCCTCGCCGGCACGACGCTGGCGTGGCAACTGCACGCACGCGGCGTCCGCTTCCGGCTCTACGACCGCGGCGAGGTCGCCCACCCGCACAGCGCTTCCCGGGTCGCCGCCGGGCTGCTCACGC
>JANXTD010000963.1 GCA_025352585.1 Fimbriiglobus sp. | reverse complement strand
GGCCCGGCGGCGGTTCGGCGGCGGCGTGCGGTCGCTGGGGTTCGTCGGCGCGGCGGCGGTGGCGTCGGTCGTGCCGCTGGGGACGTTCGCCCTCGACCGCTGGTTGCGCCGCCTCCAGGCCGACGACGGCGGGCCGGTTGCCGGAATCGGGTTACACGATCGGCCGGCCGCCGGCTAGGATTGCCCCTGAAACTCCGTACGCCCACCGCCCTTCCCCCAGGCGCACCCATGTCCAAAGACCGTCAAGTCCTGTCGCTCATCCTCGGCGGCGGGCGCGGCTCGCGGCTCTACCCCCTCACGAAGCTCCGCGCCAAGCCGGCCGTGCCGGTCGCCGGCAAGTACCGCCTCATCGACATCCCGATCTCCAACTGCATCAACAGCGGCCTCACGCGAATCTACGTGTTGACGCAGTTCTTGAGCGTCAGCCTGCACCGGCACATCAACAACACCTACAAGTTCGACATGTTCGGCTCGTCGTTCGTCGAAGTGCTCGCGGCGATGCAGACTTACGAGGCGTCCGACTGGTACCAGGGCACCGCCGACGCCGTGCGGCAGAACTCGCTGTACATCAAGAACGAGGGCTGTAAGGAAGTCTTAATCCTCTCCGGCGACCAACTGTACCGCATGGACTACCAGGCGCTGATTAAGACGCACCGCGAGACCAAGGCCGACGTGACCATCGCGGCGATCCCCGTGCGCGAGGACCAGACGACCGGCTTCGGGCTGATGCGCATGGACGACTCGGGCCGCGTCAGTTCGTTCATCGAGAAGCCCAAGACCGAGGCCGAGCGCAAGCCGTACTTCACGCCGGCCGAGTGGATCAACGAGCGCGGTATTCCCGCGCAGGGCCGGCACTACCTCGCCAACATGGGCATCTACCTGTTCAACACCGACGTACTCTTCGACCTGCTCAACGAGCCGCCCTTGGCGACCGACTTCGGCAAGGAAGTTTTCCCGCGGAGTGTCGGCAAGCGCAAGATCCACGCCCACCTCTTCGACGGCTACTGGGAAGACCTCGGCACGATCAAGAGCTACCACGAGGCGAGTTTGGCGCTGTGCGACCCCAACCCGCCGTTCGACTTCTACCAGCCGGACGGCGCGATCTTCACGCGGATGCGCAACCTGCCGGCGTCGCAAATGGAGGGGGCGACCCTGAACCGCTGCGTCATCGCCGACGGCTGCCGCATCGGCAAGGGGACCGTTTTGGAGCACTGTCTGATCGGGGTGCGCAGCCGCATCGGCGACAACTGCCGGCTGACGGACACGGTCATGATCGGCTCGGACCGGTACCAGCCGGAGGGGGAGCAGAAGCGCAACATCAACGACGGCATCCCGCTGCTGAACGTGGGCGACAACACGGTAATCACGAACGCGATCCTGGACAAGGACTGCCGGGTAGGGGCGAACGTGCGGATCGAGAACGAGTCGGGCCGGGTCGATTACGACGACCCCGAGGACCGCTTCAACATCCGCGAGGGGATCGTCTGCGTCCCCCGCGGTGCCATCATCCCCGACGGCACGGTGATCTGACGGGCGGCGCTAAAGGGAGGGCGAATTCGTGAAACTCCGGGCGCACCCGAGGTCGGCCGAGTTTCTGGCGTGGTTCCACGCGCGAAAGCCCGACGCGAAGCCCCTCACTGCCGATTACTTCCGCGCGGCCGGACCGCAGTTCACGACGGCGGCGGAGATCGTCTCCGGCGTCGGCGCGTCTTTGGGTGGCGGCCGCTGGAACCCGCCGGGCGTAATGAGGGTGGTCTACTTAAGCCGAGAACCGGAAACCGCACTTCGGGAGGCGAGCGAAGACTTCCGCTACCACGGCGTGCCCGTTCTGAACGGCTTCCCCAAAGTGATCGTCGCGGTCGGGTTGGTCCTGAAGTCGGTCCTCGACTTGACTAGCGCCACGGCGTTCGAGGATCTGCCCGGCGGGGCTGCGGCTCTGTTGGCTGAGGACTGGCGGGCCGTTGTCGCCCGCGGGCACGAGGCCACGACGCAGGCGTTCGGCCGAGCCGCGTTCGCGTCGGGATTGCAAGGCGTTCTGGTGCCGTCGAAGCCGGAGCCGGGCGGTGTGAACTTGATCGTGTTCCCGGCGCGGCTGACGAAAAAGTGGCGGGTCACGGTCCTGAACGCGGCCGAACTGGACAAACTCGGCAGGCCAGAGTAGCATAAGGGTGTCGCGTGCAGATTTGCACGCAAGTGTTATGTGCCGCGATTGGGGGTTGCTATGCCAAACACGAGCCAGGCTCAGCGAAGTGCGCCGAAACTTGCCCCATCCCGGAAAGGGGTTATTGCCGGCCGATCACGCGCGCGACCGCTGAACCGGGACGAGGCACGGCCTGTCGCCAAGTTGCCGAAAGGCTTTCTCGCCACCGTGGCCGAAGTCCGCGCGAAAATGGGCTTGTCCCAACTCGAGTACAGTCGCGTTTCGGGGTATTCGCTCCGGTCGATTGCTGGCTGGGAAGGCGGAAAACCTCTCAGCGAGTCGGCCCGTCAAAAGTTGGTCGAGACAGAACGACTGCGGCTCGCGCTGAGCGGGTTGATGCCGGCCTTTGAACTCGGCGAGTGGATGCGGACGCCGAACCCCGCCTTCGAGGGCCAGTCGCCGATTCAAGTGATCGAGAACGGCGAGGCCGACCGGATCTGGCGGATGATTTTCCAGATCAATGCCAACGTCGCCAACTGAACGTTGGTGAGCCGGGAGCGTTAGCGAGTAGCGAAGAAAGCAGTATCAACTAATCTTGGTAACCGCAGTTATCAATCTGATCCCAATTATTCCCACGCTGGTTCCACGCAACAATACGCCCTTGTGTTGGACGTGATCCAGGGGGCTGCAAGCTAAGCGTATCATCTTCCCTGAATGGCGTATCAGGACGAGTCGTAGTCGTAGTAGTGGTGGTTGACGTAGCAGCGGGTACGGAGTAAAAACCTGGCATGTCTTTCAAGAATGCGGGATCAGTTTCTGGAGTATGTTGCTGGCAAATTGTATGGACATCGTACAAGTGATTATTACTCGTACTCACCTCATGGTTAATATGCACAAGGACAACAATTCCCGCACCTGTTATCCGAACCGCTTGAAGTGTACGGCGACAACACTGACACATAAGCTGAATCATAAAAACTGCTCCTCTGAGTATCGCGCATAGTTCATCGAGGCCCTGACTCAACGGCGTCTCGCAAACACCCGAGTGTGCTATCATCGGTCATTTGGCGACGAACGGCAAGGCGGTAGCCGCCCGTCAGCAACATTACCGAGCGAGAGTGTCGGTGGATGGGGAAATTTCCCCAAGCTGCCGTAGCCGGATTCTTGCAGGGCTGCTAGATTACGGAATCTTGGCTGGCAGTCTCGCGCAGAGGATCAGGACCGTGGCCGTCGTCATTCGCATGAAACAGTTCGGCCGGACCCACCGGCACTACTTCCGCATCGTCGCCATCGACAAGCGCCAGCCGCGCGACGGCCGGGCCATCGAGGAGTTGGGCCACTACGACCCGCACGCCAACA
>JANXTD010000960.1 GCA_025352585.1 Fimbriiglobus sp. | reverse complement strand
CACCAATTTCGAAGCCAGCATTTCGGCCGCGATCTCCTCGACATCGACCGCCGCCGCCGTGCTTGGATGGCGGATCAGCAGCAGCGTCTGCCGACGGATCGCATCGGCCACATGCGGGTCCCGGCGGATCACCCCGGCGCGACCGGGCGCGCGGCCCAGGAAACTGCTGCAGGCCCGCGCCAGGGTGGCGAAAGTGCGCTCCCCCGCGGCCAGGCTGGCGGCCTGGTTGACCACCACCCAGGCCGCGCCGGCGCAGTTCGGCTTCCTGGAGCCGCGCGCCCTCACCACCGACCGCGTCACGCTCGCGCCCGAACGCGGCGGACCGGAGTTGACGCTGACCGGCGGCGTCTTCCCCGTGAGCGGCGGCAACTCGCGGTACGTCGTCACGGTGCACCCGTCGCACCCCCAGGCGTCGAGCGTGCGGCTTTACGCGGCCGCGGGGCAGGTCGAGGTCGAGGCCCACGCGAAGTCGGGCCGGCAGTCTCCGTTCCTCGTCACGGTCGTCGAGAACCCGATGTTCACGCAACTGGTGCGGCTCGACTACGACGTGCAGGTGCCGGGGGCACCGCTGCGCGGGGAGTTCTACCTGTCGATCCGGCCCACCGGGCTGCGGCGATGGGGCTTCGCAGCCACCGCCGGCCTGGCGATCACGCTCAAGGGCGCGGCGGCGGTCGGCCCGCTGCTGCTCCGGGGCGACGGAGGTGCCGATTTCGTCCTGGAGAACCTGCACGAACTGCTGGAGCGGCGGTGGCTCGACGCCGGTCAGGCGATGTCGATCCCGATCATCTGGGCCGCGCTGTGGCTCGCCGACCGCGGCTGGCGGTCGGTGCAGGAGGGTTGACGTGTTAACCCCCCGGCACCGCCTCAGTGCGAGATTCTGAGACTTTGGGCAATTCGCGAGCGGTTTCGGTGCCGTCCGCTCAGGGGTGGCGAGCCATCAGTGCAAACTCGAGACTTTCTAGCACCCAGGCGAGTAACGCACCAACAATGCCTTCTGTAGGGAGAAACGACGACACGCCGCCCTGGCCTCGGGCTGCGTGTCGCGTTAACTGTTTGCGGGAGTCGGGTTCGAGGCGGAAATGTTCGGCTCCCCGGCTGAGACGGTCCTTGAACGGAAATGCGCTCGGCTGGCCGAGAGTGTTCCCGCGCACGGGACGCCACCCAACCGCCCGACTCCGCCGGGTCGGTCACCGGCCTCGGGGGCGTTCGACGCGGCGGGCGAGGCCTCGCAGCGGCGCTCGGCCCGTGCCACCGCGCCCTCACACGCCGACGTACACGGCCGGCCGCCGGGCCGGGTCGGGCTCGGCCCGGCGGATGACCTCGCGGGTCAAGGGCGGCACGTCCCCGTGCCCGCTCAGCACGTACCGCAGGAGGTGCAAGAGCGGGTTCCCCTCGCCCCAGTCGAAGTACACCGCCGGCCGCACCCCGGTCGCGTCCCGCAGGTGGAGCAGGAACGCCGCGATGGCGTTCGGGACCGCCGTCCCCTCGGCCCGCAGTACCCGGTGGCCGCCCACCTCCACCCCCCGCACGTGCAGCACGTCGCTGAACTCCGAGGCGTCCCGCACCCGCACCTCCAGGAAGAGCACCGGCTCGCCCGCCGGTATGTGGAAGTCGGCCCGCTGGTCGGCCTCGTTGGCCGCGTAGTCCTCGGGCAGGGGGAGCGTCGGGTCGTGGGCCAAGAGGTGGACGGGCCGGCCCCCGACGTCGGCCAGGAACGCCCTCGCCGCGGCGTCCAACTCCACCCCCGTCACCCGCAACTCCAGCGTCCGCCACACCCGCGAGGCCAGCGACACCAGCACGATGCCGGCAATGAACAGGCCGGCGATCTTGACCCCGTCGGGCCGCTCGACCACGTTCGCCCCCAGGGTGTACAGGAACACCAGGGCGACCAGCCCGAACCCCGCCGCCGCCCGCCTCGACCCGCCCCGCCGGCCGGAGATGGCGGACGCCGCGGCCCCGGAGGTCATGAGCACGAGCACCCCGGTCGCGTACGCCCCGGCCTGGGCGTCCACGTCCGCCCGGAACGCGACCGTGATGGCGGCCGAGACGGCGGTGAACACCAGCACCAGCGGGCGGGCGGCCCTTGTCCACTCTGGGGCCATGCCGTACCGCGGCAGGTAGCGGGGGACGACGTTGACCAGCCCGGCCATCGCACTCGCCCCGGCGAACCACAGGATCAGGATGGTGGAGAGGTCGTAGGCGGTTCCGAACCACTCGCCCAGTAGCCCGTGGGCCAGGTACGCCAGCGCCCGGCCGTTCGCCTTGCCGCCCGGCCGGAACTCGTCGGCGGGGATGAGGAGGGTGGTGACCCAACTGCTGGCGACCAGGAACACGCTCATCGTCACCGCGGCGGTGACCAGCAGCTTGCGGGTGTTGCGGACCCGCCCCCCCGGGTCGGCCTCGGTGTCGGTCGGGTCGCCCTCGACCAGCGGCATGACGGCCACCCCGGTCTCGAACCCGGACAGCCCGAGGGCGAGCTTGGGGAACACCAGCAGGGCGACGGCGACCATCGCCCACGGGCTACCGTGCGCGGCCCACAGGTTCTGCCGCCAGTCGGCCAGAGCCTGCGGGCGTGCCGCCACCTCGTACAGGCCGACCCCGATCACGGCGGCGTTCAGGGCCAGGTAGGCGGCGACCAGCACGACCGCCACCCCGACGGCCTCCTTGAACCCCTTCAGGAACACCGCCCCGAGCAGCCCGACCAGCGCGAGGGTGGCGGCCACCTGGTGGCCCCTAAGGGCCGGAGGGCAGAACGGGTTCTCCAGCAGGTGGGCGGTGGCGTCGGCGGCCGACAGGGTGATGGTGACGGTGAAGTCGGTGGCCACGAAGCCGAGCAGGGCGAGGACGAACAGCTTGCCCTGCCACCAGGGCAGCAGGCGCTCCATCATGGCGATGGAGCCCTCGCCGTGCGGGCTCCCCCGGGCGACGTGCCAGTACACCGGCAGCGCCCCGAGGAGGGTGAGGGCGACGAGGACGAGGGTGGCGACGGGGGACAGCAGGCCGGCGGCGAGGGCGGCAATGCCGGGCTGGTAGCCAAGGGTGGAGAAGTAGTCCACCCCGGTCAGGCACATGACCCGGTACCACGACTGCGTGCCGTGGGCGGGCTCGCGGGCGTGCGGGCCGGCCAGCCCGCGGGTGTCGGCCCCCTCGAGTAGCCAGCGGAGCAGTCGGCCGCGGGCCGGCGGGGGGGCGACGGGGGCGGGGTCCACGGGCGGTCACTCCAGGGCGGGCTTCGGACGGGGTCGGACCTAAGCTACGGCGGGCGCGGCGGGGCGGCCTGATCGTCTTCCCGAATGGCAGGCCGCGGCGAGGCGGCACCGCCGGGCC
>JANXTD010000939.1 GCA_025352585.1 Fimbriiglobus sp. | reverse complement strand
CGTCGGCGACTCGTTGCGGGTGGTGCGGTCGATGATCAGGTTCAGCTCGTCGCGCGACGTGAACGGCACGAGCAGCTTGAACAGGAAGCGGTCGAGCTGCGCCTCGGGCAGCGGGTACGTCCCCTCCTGCTCGATGGGGTTCTGCGTGGCGAGCACGAAGAACGGCTCGGTGAGCTTGTGGACGGTGCCGCCGACCGACACGCTCTTCTCCTGCATCGCCTCGAGCATCGCCGACTGCGTTTTGGGGGTCGCGCGGTTGATCTCGTCGGCGAGGACCATTTGCGCGAACAGCGGGCCGGACTGGAAGCGGAAGTCGCGGCGGCCGTCGGGCGACTCGGAGATGATGTTGGTGCCGATGATGTCCGACGGCATCAGGTCGGGCGTGAACTGGATGCGGCTAAAGTGCAGGTCGAGCGCCTGCGACAGCGTGCGGATCAGCAGCGTCTTGCCCAACCCCGGCACGCCTTCGAGCAGGACGTGGCCGCCGACGAAGAGGCAGGTCAGGACGCCGCGGACGATCTCGGGTTGGCCGACGATGACCTTGCCGATCTCGGCTTCGAGGGCGGCGAAGCGCTCCCGGAACTGGGCGGCGCGCTCGGTCATGGGGGCGGTGGGTGCAGTCATGGTGGGAGTGTACCCGGACGCCGGCCGCGGCTCAAGCGGCCGGCGTCGGGATTGCGACTACTTTTTGCCGGCCTTGGGCGCGGCGGTGAACTCGGCGGCCGTCATCGACTTGACGGTGCCGTCTTGAAGGAGAACGTAGCCGCCCGAGGCCGGCACGTCCTTTTCGTATGCGATGACCGCCTGACCACCCGACAAGCTACTGCCCCACTGGTAGACGACATCTTTTCGCGTGATGGCGAGCGTAGCAGACATGTGAATGACATCATGCACCTCCAAGTCGAACTGCCGCGCCGGCGGGGCCTTTTTCGCATCATTGACTTCCTTCAACAACGCCGAGAGGTCGTCGAGCGCCTGCCTATTGGTCGGCCCGTCTCGCGTGTCCGTCGCGGGCACCGCGCCGCCGCCGCACCCGGACGCCAGCGACGCGACGACCGTTAACACCGCCGCGAACAGATTGCGTGAGAATGCCAAGTGAGACTCCGTGTGGACAGGTCCGGGGCAGGTCGAGGCGGCACGCCGCGACTAATCGAGGGTCACCACCTCGCCGCCCGAGGTCGTCCCAACGCCTTGCCAGACGGTGAAATCGACAGAATCCCTCGCGAAGCGAATGGACCCGTCCGCAAGGCCAACGTTCACCCCGCCGGTGTGATAGCTCGAGGCGGCGAGGTGACTTAGGGTGGTGTCTTGCGAGCAGTTGTACTTCTGAGCCGTTACCGCTACTTGCTTGCGATTCCAGTTCGGCGGGAGCGTGTGGGTGTAGAGCATCATTTGCGGGATGGCCCGGTAGTATTGCTGGCCGACGTAGCGCAGGGGAGTACTCGTCGTCCCGGCGGGGTCGCTACAGTGAGGTTCGGCCCTGCCGTCAAGCGAATTGGTGATCGTCGCCCCGAAGGCGACCGTGGTGTTGTCGCGTCCCGTGTCCGTCGAAGCGAAAGTACCCCGCATCACTTCCGAAAACATCGCCGTGTTCGACGCGCCGTCGCGGATGCCGATGATCGTCGGGCCTTTCCAAGGCGTCGTTGAGGCCCCAGCGGCCGGAATCTGGAACACCCCGGCGTTGACGCCCCCGATCGTCGCACGCCAGTTGGCTGTCGTGCCCTGGTTGCCGTAATAGTTCAGGCGACCCGCGTCGAAGGTCTTAGCCGCAGAGGAGTCGGACGGGCAACTAAAAAATGAGACCTCAGTGACACGGGCTTTGGCGTTGGCCCCGGTCTTCGCCGGGATCGAAGCCCCCACAGGGGCGTCGCTGTTTACGTCGTAATTGAGGTCGAACAAGTTCCGCAAGTTCTCCTGCTCCACATATGGCAGGAGCATCACCTGAACCGTCGCGTTCGAGGAGACGAGCGTCCCCGCCAAAACGGCGCTGTGCCGTGACGGCGGGAGCGTTTGGTTAACACTTTCGTAGTTGTGGGCGGCGAGGCCAAGTTGCTTGAGGTTGTTACTGCACTTCGCCCGCGCGGCCGCTTCGCGGACCTTTTGGACAGCCGGCAACAGCAGCCCGATCAGAATGGCGATGATGGCGATGACCACGAGTAACTCGATCAGCGTGAAGGCGCGCCGCCGCCCAGGCAAGAAACGCATAAAAAACTCCGGAAAAACAAAGTGAAAGCGCAGTCCGGAAGAGGTGACTACTGAAGTTAAGATACCGTGAATTCTCCTCGACTTCCACAAATAAAATTCGTATCGACGGGGAATTCTTCTCCGCTCCTTCATTCGTGCGTCGCAAGAGTTACTCCGGCCGGTCGAGCCGGTGGCGGCTGCGGTCGCGGGCCTGGCGCAGTTTCGCCAGCGTGTCGGTCTCGTCGGCGACCGGCTTCGGGGCCTCGCGGTCCGACGGCTTCGCGGCGGGCGGCTTTTCGCCGGATGGGGTGTCCCGGGCGTAGTCGTCGGCCCCGGCGGGGGCGGGGTCGCCGGTCGCGCCGGCGGCGTCGAAGCGTTTCGCGCCGCGGGCTTGCGCCAGCGTCGCGCCGACGGCCAGCTTGCGGCGCGACAGCCGGTCGAGCGTCTCGCCGCCCTGCCCCGCCTGCGACGCTGGCGCAAGCCCGCGGCGCGAAACGCTTCGACGCCGCCGGCGCGACCGGCGACCCCGCCCCCGCCGGGGCCGACGACTACGCC
>JANXTD010000928.1 GCA_025352585.1 Fimbriiglobus sp. | reverse complement strand
TCGCGGACCAGCTTCTGTTGGGCGGGGATGGAGTAGCCCTCCTTCTCCTGGCGGTCCGACGACACGCGGAAGTACGCGACGGCGGTGGGCCCGCGACTCGGGGGGCGGGGTTTCATGGCGGCTCCGGGTTCGACAGCGGGTACGGCGGCGGCGAGACAGCCTCGAACCGGAATCTTATCGTCGTGGCCTGTCGGCGGCTCGACCTGGATGACCCGTCACCCGACTCACGGGGCGGTCGCGCTGTTTTCCGGGACCGGGGAGGCTGTCATGCCCGAGCGACCGAAACTCAGTTGCGAGTGTCGTCACCTACTGGCCGAGTGGGTCCGACTCGACTGCCCGTGCGCTCCTGAGGACTCCGAGTTCCCCCGCGGGCTCCTCGCGATCGTAGAACGCGTATTGGCAGCCGCGCTCGGCCGCCTGACGCCCAGCGACCCGACCCCCGTCGATGGCCGGGGAGGTACGGCGTGAGCCCGACCATCGGGACGCCGCCGTACTACTCCCGCGGCGGCCTCACCATCTACCACGCCGATCGTCGGGCTGTGCTGCCGACCTTCGGGGACGAGTCGTTCAACTTCGTCCTCATTTTACCGCCGTACTTGGTGAACTACTAGGGGCGGTGGGACGGGGACTGGGAGCCCATCGTCGGCGACGACACCGACGACTGGGTTCACCCGACCTACGCCGAACTCTGGCGGCTGCTCAAGCCCGACACCTTCTTCGTGCCATTCTACGGCTGGCCCCACTGCGACCGGTTCGGCCGCGTGTGGAAGCGGCTCGGCTTTCAGCTCGTCAGCACCCGGCATTCGTCAAGAACGTCTGGGGCCTCGGTCGGTTCACCCGCGGCAAGCACGAGGCCGCGTTCCTGCTCGCGAAGGGCCGCCCGCCGCGACCGGCGAAGGGCATCGCCGACGTGACCGAGTGGGAGCGGGAACCCGACGCCTTCCACCCCAACCAGAAACCCGTCCACGCCCTCGACCCGCTGCTCGCCTCATTCGCCCCGGCCGGCGGCAGTGTTCTCGACCCGTTCCTCGGCAACGGCAGCACGCTCTGGGCGGCGAAGAACATGGGCCTTCGGACCGTCGGCATTAAGGTCGATGAGTACTACTGTTGCCGGGCCGCCGCCCGGCTCGCCCAGAACATCCTGGTCCCGGTCCCCGTCGATGCTCTTGCCGATGGGGTACGCCATAACGACAACGAATGACGAACTCCTCACGCGGCTGTCCAAGATCGAGACGCTACTGGCGAGCCTCGTCGAACAGCGTACCATCAAGGATTGGTACTCGACCGCCGAAGTGGCGACCATTCTCGGCAAGGCCGAGTTCACCGTCCGCGAGTGGTGCCGACTCGGCCGGGTCCACGCCGAGAAGAAGAAGTCCGGCCGCGTCGTTACCAGTGAGTGGATCTTGAGCCATCCGGAACTGACCCGGATCAGGAACGAGGGGCTACTGCCCGACCCACGGCCTTACCGGCACGTGCCGTAGCAGCGCCTCTCAAACTTGTTCCCGCCGACTTGTCGATAAGATTTCGTCTTAACTGACGTGAGCAGTCATCGACCTGGAGGTGGCATGTGGCACATTGGCTCATAGAGAAAGTGACGATCTCGGGCGGGTTCTTGGCCGGTATCGATCTGAGGCTCCACGAGGGGCTGACCTGCATCATCGGTCCACGCGGCAGCGGCAAGTCCACGTTCGCGGAGGCCGTCCGGTTCGCCCTATTGGGAATGCCGACCTTCTCCCGGCCGCGGACGGACCGAATTCAGGCGAACCTCCTCCACTCGCTCATCACGGTGAAGACGTGCCCGGACACCCACGGCGAGTGGTACACGGTGCAGCGGCAGGGCCGGCAACCGCCGTCACTCACATCCGGCAGCGGCAAGCCGCTGACCACCATCGAGCTGGAGCGGGGCACCTTTCTGCCGCTCGACGCCTACGAAAGCACGGAGATCGAAGACATCGCCGACGAGTCACTCGGCGACAAGCGGCGGAACCTGCTCGACGACCTCGTTGGGGAAGACCTCCGGCAGGTGAGTTTCACGGCCGCGGAGTTGAAGCGGGCGCTAGAGGCGAATGCGGCTTCGATCCGCGAGGCCGAACGCGCGCAGGCCGCTCTATCGGAGCAAATCGAGGAGATCGGGGACGCGCGGGGCCGCCTGAGCGCCTTGCCTGCGGCACAGCAGGGAGAGGCTGACCCCGGACTGGTCGCCGTTACCCAGCAGCAGCATATCAACGAGGCGGAAGAGAAGCGCGGGCAGGCGGTGGAAGTCGGGCTGGAGGCCGTCGGGACCGCCCTCGGCGAGCTCCCCACCCGGCTGATACCCCTGGTAGCAACAGCCGACGGCCTCCCGAGCCAGAACGCCGAGGTGATCACCGCCATCGGCCGTGAGTTGAATGGAGCGTTGGCGGAGTTGCGGGCTGGGTGCGCCGCGTTGGAGCAGCAAATCCGCTCGCGGGTCAGCCGCGTCCATAACCTCCGCGCCGAACTGGACGCGGCCCACACGCTGCAAAAGGCCGAGTTCGACCGCCACCAGACGGCGAACCTGGCGTCCAGTCAGGCCATCCGGGAGCGGCACGCGAGGGAACAGGAGGTCGTCAGGCTGGCGGGCCTGGAGGGGCAGCGGGCGGAGACGCTGGCGGCCGTCGCCCGTCTCCGGCAGGAGCGGGAGGGACTGCGTGGCAAGTACCTGATGCAGCGGGAGCAGATCACCCGCCTGCGCGAGGCGACCGCGGCCCGGTTGCAGCGGGAGGCCGGGCAGAAGGTGCGGATTCACGTGCAGGAGAACGCCGACACCTCGGGCTACCAGCAGAAGCTGCTGGAGGGGCTGAAGGGGGCCGGGGTCCGAAACCACGAAGACATCATCAACAGCCTGCTGAAGCTACGGCCGGAGGACCTCGCCCAGGCGGTCCGAGACGGCGACGTGGAAGAGTTCGAGCAGCAGGCCGGACTTGGGGCCGAGCGGTCGCGGAAAATCCTCCAGTCGTTCGCCAAGAACCTCGACCCCTACGTGCTGGAGCTGCTGCCGGTGGACGACCTCGTCCGCATCGAGCTGAACGTGGCATCGACCGGGGAGGCGTTTTTCAAGGACGCGGCCGACCTGTCGCGCGGCCAGAAGTGTACCGCCCTGCTGCCGATCCTGCTCGCCCGGCGGGACGCGCCGCTGCTCGTGGACCAGCCCGAAGACAACCTCGACAACCACTTCATCTACGAGACCATCGTGGAGTCGATCAAGCGGCTCAAGGGCCGGCGGCAGATGGTGTTCGTCACGCACAACGCGAACATCCCCGTCCTGGGAGAGGCGGACTTGGTGGTCGTCATGAACTCGGACGGCAAGCGAGGGTACGTCGAAAAGTTCGGTGCGCTGGACGACTGCCGGCAGGAAATCATCGACCTTCTGGAGGGCGGGGAGGAGGCGTTCGACCTCCGCCGCCGGCGATATGAAAAGCAGTGACATCGGGATCGACGGGTTGAGGCAGTTGGCCCGCCAGAACCCCAAGGAAGCCCGGCGGCAGGTCCAGGTCATCCTCGCCGGGGACGCAGGCAGGCGGGGCACGTTCCTCGCCGCCCTGGGCGGCGTCGGGGACGGCCGGCTGCGGCAGTGCGTGGCGAACGCCGTCCTCGGCGAGCTGTCCCTCCTGCCAGCAGTGGCGGAGAACTTGCAGGGCTGGCTGACGACGGAGACGGACGAGTTCGCCCGCCGGTCCATCGCCTCGGCGCTTCAGCAGGCCGGGGCCGGCAAGCGGGCGACGCAGAAACCCGGCCTGATCGACCCGGCGCTCGTCGCCGCATACCGCTACGTGTCCGACCGCATGGCCCACGAGCTGCGCAACACCCTCCTCATCCCACAGGCCCGGATGAGCGAGTTGGCCGGGCTGATCACGCAACTCGACGACGACCAGACCCGCTCCAGGATTCTGGCCTGCGTGGGCCAGCTCGGGGACGAGTTCCAGGAGGTCGGCCGCCTCGCCGTCAGCAACCCGGACGACGAGTACTTTCGCTTCCGCCCGGTCACGATCCTGGACTGGATCGACCGCATGAAAGGCGCATACGCGAAGCGGTACTCCCCCCTCGGGTTCGAAGCGATGGGGCCGTCGGACGCGCTGGCCGTGAAGGTCGTTGCGAACGATTATTACCTCCGGCTCGCCTTCTGGAACCTGTGGCTGAACTCGCACCAGGCGGTTGGCAGCACCTGCAAGATCACCGTCGAGTTCTCCGTCGAAGCGAGCAAGCTGCGTCTCGTCGTGCTAGACAACGGGTCCGGGTTCCGGGCCGACGCGGTCGGCGTCGCGTTCCAGGACCGGTTCTCGAAGAGCGGCGGGCACCGCGGGCGGGGGCTGCTGGAGGTGCAGGAGGCCGTGGAGCGCCTTCACGGCACCGCCGAGCTGACCAAGCACGCCTCCGGCACCCTCCGCGTGGCCCTCGTACTTCCGGTGGCAGCCCCATGAGCTACCCGCGGTTCATCAACCCGCTCGTGATCGAAGACGACCCGGCGGTGAAAGCCCAGTACGAAATCATCTTCCAGGCCCTCGCCAAAAAGTACCCGCTCGCGCCCGCGCGGTGGGGCTTCTCTCACGGCGTCAACGAAAATGACGTCGCCGTGGGTTGTAGAAGCCCTCGACGAAGTCGAAGACG
>JANXTD010000802.1 GCA_025352585.1 Fimbriiglobus sp. | reverse complement strand
GCCATTCACCTTCACCGCGAAGCGCAAGCCCTTCAACTCCGCCGCCCCGTAGTTCTTCACGCGCATCGTGAACTCGAGCGGGTCGTACCGCGCCACGGTCAGCTTTGCCGGCTGCAACTCGGTGATGGCGAGGTTGTCGTGGGCGAGCGGTGCGCGGCGGTCGTCCTTCTTGCGGAACGGGTGCGCCACGTCCACGAGGTTCACTTTCACCTTCGCCGCGGCCAACTCTGACGCGACTTCCTTGAGGCCGTCGGCCCCCTCGGACCAGTCGCCGGCGCGGAAGTCGCTGACGACGTGGACGACCTTGGCCGTGTCCCCCGGCTGCTCCGCGAGAGCGACCTGCGCCCGCTTCAGGCCGTCGCGCAAGGCCACCCGCACACTCGACGGCGTCAGCGGCTTCAGCGACCCTTCGAGCTTCGCAATCGACGTGTCGTTGAGGCGCTCGACGACTTCGGGGTTGGCGAGGTCCGACAGCCGGAACACTTCGAGCCGTTGCGCCGTGGTCGCCTCGCCGGCGGAGCGGGCGATCTGCTCGACGATGACCTTTTTCGCCGCCTCGAAGCTCGTCGTCGGGGTGCCGTCGTCGCCGCGCCAACCGTCGGCCATGCTCGGCGTGTCGTCGAGAATCACGACGTGGACCGTCTGCCGGCCCTCGTCTTCGCCGAGACTCAGACTGAAGAAGCGGCCCACGAGCAGACCCAACAGCAACATTAGCAGGATGCGCAGCAATAGCAGCAGGAGTTGTTGCACGATGAGCTTGCGGCGGACCCGCTTTTGGGCCTTCAGCAAGAACTCCATCGCGGCCCAGCGCACGCGCTTGTAGCGGACGCGGTTGATCAGGTGGATGAGCACCGGGACCGCGACCAGCAGCAGGCCGGCGAGCATCGACCAGGGGTTGAGGAACCATTCAGACATCGCGGTGGGGCGTCCAGAAAGCGGGGGTGATCGGGTCAGCGGCGCGACAGGCCGGTGCGGTCGGCGCGGCGGAACAGAAACCGCGACAGCACCGCGTCGAGGGTGTCGCTGGTGCGCACGAGGTTGTAGTCGATGCCCAGCCGCGTGCAGCCGCGTCGGACTTCGACGAGGTACTCCTCGACCGCTTCGAGGTAGCCGTCGCGCAGCGCCTTGGGGTCGCACATCAGTTGCGGCAGGTCTTCGAGGCCCTCGAACTTGGTCGTACCGTTGAACGGGAAGTCGAGTTCGTCGTCGTCGAGGATGTGGAACACCATCACGTCCTGCTTGCGGTGCCGCAGCATCTCCAGCCCGCGAAACATCGGCTCGCGGTCGGTGAGCAGGTCCGAAAAGACGACCGTCATGCCGCGCGAGTGCGAAGTCTCAGCGACGCTGCGCAGGACCTTGTCGAGGCGCGTCTGCTCGGCCGGCTTGGTGGCGTGCAGGGTCTTCGTGACCGCGTCGAGTTGCCGCTGCGAACTCTTGGGCGGGATGACCGACTTCACGTCCCAGCCGAAGCTCGTCACCCCCGCGGCGTCCTGCTGCCGGACGATGATGTAGGCCAGGCACGCCGCTGCCGTACAGGCGTAATCGTACTTCGACAGCGTCCCGGCCTTCTTGTGCTTCTCCGCCCCGTAGCCCATCGACTCGGAGGTATCAACAACCAGGTTCGCGCGAAGGTTGGTCTCGGCTTCGTACTGCTTGATGTAGAACTTGTCGGTCTTAGACCAGACTTTCCAGTCGAGGTGGCGGATGTCGTCGCCGGCGACGTACTCGCGGTGCTGGGCGAACTCCATCGAGTGGCCGAAGAACGGCGACTTGTGCAGCCCCGAGATGAACCCCTCGACGAGCTGCTTGGCGCGCAAGTCGAGCCGGCCGACCTTGGCGATGGTCGCGGGGTGCAAGAATCGCCGGGCGTCGTCGTCAGTGGGCATATTGGCAGTGTCAGCGCCCGGTTTTTTTCTTGGCCGTGCCGGTGATCCCGGACGGAATTTTCTCGATCGCCTCGTCAAGCCGCAATTGCAGCGGCTGCTCTACCCAGGGCTTGCGCGCCGCGGGTGACTGCGAGCCGGGGAAGGCAATAAAATAAAGCGCCACACCGATGAGGCAGGCGAGTACAACAGCGGCCTCGCCCAGCCACTTACGCCGCGCTTGCGGCCATTGCGCCAGTGTGACTTGCAGTGTGTCTTGCAGTTTGCCGCGCGTTGCTGCGGCGGCCTCCGCGTGTTCACCGGCTTGCTGCGCCTGTTGCGTCAGCGCATCGGCCTGCTGCGCGGCGGCAATGCGCTCTTCGAGTGCGGCCTGCGCGCGGTGTTCTGCCGCCAGCCGTTTGGCCGCCGTCTCAATCGCACGTTGCTCCGTCTTGGCGCGCGCCGCCACCTGCTTGGCTGCGGCAGCTTCTGCGCGGGCCTTGTCGCGCGCAGCAGCGGTGGCCAGCGCATCGGCGGCGATACGCGCCTCGGCGTCGTGTAACAGCGCGGCCTCGGCTTGTTCGCGTTGTGCGGCGGCCGTGGCCAGCGCCTGATCGGTCGCGGTCTGCTCGCTTGCGTATTGTGCCGCTGCCTGTTCGGCCGCGCCGCGTTCGGCAGCCAGTCGCGCCGCCGCAGTCTCTTTTTGTTCGCGTGCTCTGGTCGTTGTCAGGGCTTTTTCGGCGGCCTTGCTGCGCGATTGCGCCAGCGCCAGCGCGCCT
>JANXTD010000801.1 GCA_025352585.1 Fimbriiglobus sp. | reverse complement strand
TGGGGCGGCAAGCGGGCGGCGCGGCGGGCCCGCGCGCGAGCGCGTCGGCACGGGGTGGGCGGATCGGGGGCGGAGACGCGGCGGCCGGTCCGGCGACGGTGGAAGGGTTATGGCCAAGGCCGTGACAAGTGACCCACTAGGGTCGCACCGCGCGAAGACGATGCTCGCGGCGTGGGGCGGTAGGGTCATCGACACCCCACACTGTCCCCGCCCGCTTCGACCCTCGCTCACGCGTCGGGCTAACAAGAGTCGCCTGCGGCGGTTGTCGTGGCGCGGTTACCCCGGTCGTGTCGCACGAAGGAAGCGCTCGTCGGCGACCCACGGCGTCGGCGGCACGCTGGCGAGAGTGAAGCGCGGCAGCAACTCGCGGGCGGTCACACGCTGCGGGGCGGCCAGCCAGCCGCAACTCCAGGCCAGCGTCCCCAGCACACTCTCCGGAGTCACGCCGGCCTTCCAGTACGTCTGCAAGCGGGTGTCGCCGTGCCGCTTGGCGAGCCGCCGGCCGTCCGCGCCGACCACCAGCGGGACGTGCGTGAACGACGGCGCGGGCAGCCCCAAGGCTTCGTAGAGCAGCAGTTGCCGCGGGGTGCTCGGCACCAAGTCGTCGCCGCGCAACACCTCCGTCACGCCCATCGCTGCGTCGTCGACCACGACCGCGAGTTGGTAAGCCGGGGCGTCGTAGGCACGCCACACGACGAAGTCGCCGCCGGCTTGCCTCAAGTCGATCGCCGTCGGGCCGCGGAAGCCGTCCACGAATGCGGGCGAATGCGTCACGCGGAAGCGCCAGGCGAACGGCCGGGCCAAGTTCGCCGCGTCCCCGGCGCTGCGAAAGGCGCACGTCCCCGGATAGGCCGGCCCCTCGTGCTCGGCGTGCGGCGCGGCCGACGCCGTGGCGATGTCCGACCGCGTGCAGGTACACGGGTAGACCAGTTCGCGCCGCTTCAACACTTCGAGGGCCGCGACGTGGGCGTCGAGGTTGGCCGACTGCACGACGGGTTCCCCGTCGAAGTCGAGTCCGAGGCGGGCGAGGTCGTCGAAGAGCTGGCCCACGGCGTCCGGCTTGTTGCGCGGCGTGTCGATGTCCTCGACGCGCAGCCGCACCGTGCCGCCCTTCGAGCGTGCCGAGAGCCAGGCGAGGAGGTAGGTGCGCGCGTTGCCGAGGTGTTGCGCCCCGGTGGGCGACGGGGCGAGCCGGCCGGTGGTCGTCATGCCGTTCAGTTTACCGGCCGGCGCGCCGGTTGGGCTTGCCGACCGCGGCGGGAACCTTCAAACTCGCCGGCCACGCCCCCGCCCCGCCGGAGTCTCGCCATGATGGCCCTCGCCCCGCTCGCCTTCGCCCTCGCCGCGTTAACCCCGGCGTCGGCACCGATCGTCATGCCGACGGTTGTCGCCGCGCCGACGCCGGCCCAGGTCCACGCCGTGTCGGGCGACGTGGTGAAGTTCCTGCAAACCGGGGCCTTCGACCCGGACCTCGCGCCGGCCGGCGCGCCCGCCCGGCCGGCGGTCGTGGCGGCGAACCCGCTCGACGGTACGGCGTGGGTGCGCGAGACGAAGGGCTGCCGCGTCGTCGTGAGGTTCGCCAAGGATCGCCTCGAAGCTGACGTGGCCGCTCCCGAGCGCGGCAGCCTGACCCTCGCGGCGGACTACGCCCTCGGCCGCGACGGCCTGGTCTTCGGCGTCGTCACCGAAGTCGCCTCCCCCGACGCTGAGGAGCGCGGCCTGGGCGCGAAACTACTCGCCGCCGACGGCGCGCCGTACTGCTTCCGCTTCCGCCTCGAGGGCGACACGCTGACCGTGCGCGACCTGCGTTGCGGCGCGGCCGAGGGGGCGTACGCCGTGCTGGGCGTGTACAAGAAGCTGCCCGCCAAAGTGGCGAGCGGGGGACGGTAGTCTCCGACCGCTCGGCGTCACAGCCGCGGGTCGATCGGCTCGCTCTCGAGTGCCAGCACGCCGAAGGCGCACTCGTGGACGCGGCGCAGCGGCTCGCGGCGGGCGAAGCGTTCCAGGCCTTCGATCCCCAGCGCGAACTCGGTCGCGGCCAGCGCCCGCTTCCGGGCGACGGCCCGCTTCCGCAGCCGGCCGAGGTTGGCCGCGCGGGTGTAGTCGGGGCCGTAGATGATGCGCAGGTACTCCCGGCCGCGGCACTTCACCGCGGGTTGCACTAAGCCCTTCGGCCCCAGGACCGTGAAGTCGAGCGGCTTGAACACCGCCCCCTCGCCGCCGGCCGCCGTGAGTTCCTCCCACCAGGCGACGGCCGCCGCTTCACTCGCCGGGTCGGCTAGATCGACCGTGCGCGACGCGTTCGCCAGCAGGATGCCGGGGTCGGCGGCGCAGACGGTCGCCAACTCCGCGAGGTGCCACGGGTGCGGCTTGTCGGCGTAGACGTGGCCTTCGACGGCGAGCAGGTGGAACGGCGCGAGCTTGTAGTCGTCGAGGGTCACGACCGGCCGGCAATAGTGGCGGTAGGCGGCGACGAACCCGGCGACGTTGGCCGACTTCTCGCGGCCGGCGTCGAGCAGCGCCTGCGCCTCGGCCCGCGCCCCGTCCGTCAGCCGCGCGACGGCCCGTTCGAGGCTCGCCACCGTCGCGCTCAAAGCCGTCGTCGCGGCGACACCGGTGGCGGCGTACTGCGTCTTGAGGAGTTCCGCCGCCTTGGCCGACCACGGCATCAACTCGCAGTCGAGGCACGCCCAAGTCGTCGAATGTCGCGCCCAGAAGTCGCACGCGGTGAGCGCCGCGCGCACCCGGCCCAGGAAGGCCGCCTCGAGCGCCGCGTCGTTGAAGAAGCGCCGGCCGGTGCGCGTCAGGATCGCCCCGCACTCGCCGGTCTCGACGCCGAAGCGTTCGCGGGCGGCGTCGCCGTCCCGGCAGACGATCACGACCGCCCGCGACCCCATGTGCTTCTCCTCGGCGACGACGGTGCTGACCCCCTGCGAGCGGAAGTACGCCAGCGCCTCGCGCGGGTGTTCCAGCAACCCCGGCTCGCCCGGAACGCCGGGGGCCGTCTCCGGCGGCGACATCGTCGGCGGCAGGTAGATCAGCCAGCGCGGGTCGGCCGAGAAGCGGCTCAGGGTCTCCAGCGCCGCCGCCGACTGCTCCTCGCGGATCGTGACCGCCCCGCGCAGCCGCGTCTCGATGCGACGCTTGCCGGTCACGTCCTCGGCGTCGAGCATCAGGTCCACCGACTGTTGCGGCGACAGCGCCGGCTTCGCCACCAGGAACGGCCGCTTCGGGGCGAAGTATTCGCGCCGCGCCGGCACGCTGACCAGCTCGCGCTCCGGCCAGCGCAACGCCGTGAGCTTACCGCCGAAAACGCAGCCGGTGTCGATGTCGATGGTGTTGTTGACCCACTCGGCCTCGGGCACGACGGTGTGCCCGTAGACGACCGCCGCCTCGCCGCGGTAGCTGGCCCCCCAGTCGATGCGCACGGGGAAGCCGTCCGCGTCGGTCTCGCCGGTCGACTCGCCGTAGAGGCAGAGGTCGCGGACGGTGCGCGACGAGCGGTTCTGCAAGTTCTCGCGCAGCCCGGCGTGAGCCACGACCAGCGCCCCGCCGTCGAGGACGTAGTGGCTCACGAGGCCGTCGAGGAAGTCGGCCGCGGCGCGCTCGGTGGCCGCGCGCGTCCCGTCGGGCAGCGCCGCGAACTCGGCGATAGTGCCCGCCAGGCCGTGGCCGACGCTCACGTCCCGGCCGCGCAGCTTCTTGGCGAGCTTCACGTCGTGGTTGCCCGGCACCGCCAGCGCCGACCCGCCGGCGACCATGTTGCGGGCCAGCTTGATGGCGTCGATCGAGCGCGGCCCGCGATCGACGAGGTCGCCGACGAAGATCACCCGCCGGCCCTCGGGGTGCGCGAGAGTAAAGTCGCCCCAGACGGGGTCGGCCGTCGGGGCCGTCTGGGAAACGTACCCGAGCGTCGCCAGCAGTTCGAGCAGTTCGTCGACGCACCCGTGAACGTCGCCGACGATGTCGAACGGGCCGCGGTCGTGACGCTTGTCGGTCCAGAGCGGCTGCCGCTCGACGGTGGCCGCGTCGATCTCCTCCGGCGAATTCAGCACGTAGACGCTGCGGAAGCCCTCCTTCTCCAGCGACTTCAGCGACTGCCGTAGCGACCGCACTTGGTTGCGGACGACGTGCGAGCCGAAGTCGCGGTTCGGCCGCGCCGCGTTGCGCTCGTGGCAAACCGCCTCCGGCACGTTGAGCACGATGGCGACCGGCAAGACGTGGAAGCGGCGGGCGAGTTCGAGCAGTTGCCGCCGCGGCTCCGGCTGCACGTTGGTCGCGTCGATGACGGTCAGCCGCCCGCCGGCGAGCCGCGTGGCCGCGATGTAGTGCAGCACGTCGAACGCCGCGTTGGTGGCCGTCTGGTCGTTCTCGTCGTCGCTGACCACGCCGCGGCAGTAGTCCGACGACACGACTTCGGTCGGCAAGAAGTGCTTGCGCGCGAACGTACTCTTGCCCGCGCCGCTGGGGCCGATCAGCACGACGAGACTCAGCGCGGGCAGGCGGATCAGCATGGGCGTTCCTTCAGTGGGGCGAGCCGTTAGTCTAGCCCCTCGCGGCTCACGTAGTCGGCGACCGTCGCCGGGGTGACCGCGGCCGCGCCTTCCACGAGCGCCCAGCCGATGGAGTTGATGACCCGCCGCGCCGACGGGTCGGGCGACGGGATCTCCCCCTGATGGAGGACGCCGAGCAGGTGCGGCGGGTTCGCGTCCGCCGGCATCAGGCTGTTGTTCAGCACCACGATGTAAGCGCGGTTCTCCGGCAAGTCGAGTTCGGTCGTGTACGGTTCGAGTCGCCGGACGCCGTCGGGCTGCATCGAGTTGTTTTCCCGCAAGTAGTCGGCGACCGGTTGCCCGGCGACCTCGGCGGCGCGGCAGGCGTCGGCGACGAAGAAGCGGCTGCGCACCGTCGAGGCCTCGTAGCCGAGGGTCAGCAGCG
>JANXTD010000875.1 GCA_025352585.1 Fimbriiglobus sp. | reverse complement strand
CTTCGACCCTCGCTCGCGCGTCGGGCTAACATGAGTCGCCTGCGGCGGAGCCTCAGAGCCGGTTACGCGCCCAGATTCGCCTCACTACTTCGCGGCGGCTAACTCGGCCTCGGCGAGCTTCTTCAGCGGCGAGCCGGCGGGGGCGTCAGCGGCCGCCGTCTTGAACATCGCGGCCGACTCGGCGGCCTTGCCCAACTTGCGCAGGCGCAGGCCGAAAAGGTACGCGGCCGGCCCGCGCGTCTCCGGCTTGAGCCGCGGCGCGATGCCGCCCCAGCCCAACACGTTCGTCGTGCCGCGCCAGGTGAGCGCGAGTTGGAAGACTTGCGGCTTCGTCATCTCGCCGGTGCGGAAGGCGTCGCAAACCTTGACCGTCGCCAGCCACAGCGCCTCGTCCTGCTCCGGCGTCGCCAGTCCGTCATGCAAGTCGTGGCGCAGCTTCTCGTACACGAGCAGCCGCGGCGGGGTCCAGTAGTACTCGACCGGGGTCAAGTCGAGGTAGGCCATGCGCCGCGCCCACTCCTTGCCGCGCGGCGAGGTCCAGACGCCCCGCATGAGCGCGGGCGTGACTTTCATCCAGGCCGAAATCTGGTTGGCAAACTCCTCCGACCCGAAGGACGACGCCAGCCCCTGCACGGTCGCGTCGGCCTCGGCGTCGGTCAACGTCCCGGAGTGCGCCGCCATCGCCCACGACTCGACGAGCGCCAGGCGGCCGGTGCGCAGCGCGTCAGGCGAACGCAACTCCGGGGGCAGCCCCGCCTGGTAGGCGGTGTAGGTTCCGCCCGCCCAGGCCGCCGCCGCCCCGGTTGGGTCGCCGGCCTTCAGCCGCGCGAAGCCTTTGAGGTGTCGCGGCGTGGCGTGGAAGGCGTAGTTAAGCACCGGGGTCGGGTACTCCGCGAGGTAGGCGTCGATCTCCCGCTCCGCGACCGGCCAGTCGCCCCGCGCCGCGAGGTTGCGGGCGCTCTCCAGCCGCAGCGGCACGAAAGCCCGCTTGCGGTCGTCGGGGTTCTCGCCGTCGCGCGGCGGGCCGCCGAGGTGCCGGGCGATCGGCTCGCCGTAGTCGCTCGTCTGTCCGGTGAGACGGCCGGCCCAGGCGTGCAGCCGGGCGTTCCAGTGGACCTGCTCGTGGCCGCCGGGGACGTGCCCCAACTCCAGCGACGCCGGGAAGCCGCGGTCGGCCACGGCCCGAGCCGCGCGGTAGTCCCCCGCCATGCCGTAGGCCTTCACGAGTGTGGTCGAGTCCCGCCCGAACCGGCCGGCGTCGAGTTGCAGGACGTCGGCGACGCGCAGCGCCGACTCCAGCCGGGGGATCAGCTTGGGGTCGAAGATCAGCCATCCGATGGCCGGCACGGCGAATTCCAAGTCGATCTCGCCGCGCAACGAGACGGGGACGTAGCGGGCAATCGCCTCTTTGGGGAATCGGAGCTTGATGACCGTGAGCGCCGCGTCCGCCTCCTCGAACTGCTTGGCCTTGAGGCGGACCGCCCACAACTGGAAGGCGGCGATGACGCCCCAGCGCGGACTCGCCCCCGCGACCACCTCCTCGAAGTGCCCCGCCGCGTCCGGCCCGCGGCCCAGCCGGACCAGGCAAAGGCCCGCCTTGCACCGCGCCTCGTCGCGGGCGGCCGGGTCGGCAGACTCCTGCACGAAGCCCTCGTACAGCGGCAGCGCGTCGAGGGGGTTGCCGCGCCCGAGCAGGTCGTCGGCGCGTTCCAGCCGGCTGGCCGCGGTGGGGAGCGCTTGCCCCTCGACGGCGAGCCGACGCAACGCCGTCCCGGCCGGGCAGGTCACCGCGACCGTCGCGGTGGCGTCGAGCGGCAGCGGGACGGGGTCCTCGAACGGCACCGCGGCGGCCCCGTTCAACTGCACCGCCAGCCGGTCGCCGTCGCGCTCGGCCGCCAGGCGCAGCGCCCCCGCCTGGACGCACACGTCGGCCCCTCCCAGCGGCACGCCGTCGCGCAGGATTTCCAGCGTCGCCGCCCCGCCGCCGGCCTCGAACGACGGCGGCGGCCCGGCCCGCGCCGGGGCGTCGGGGTCGCCGCGCGGCCAGGCCGGTCGCAGTACGAAGGCGTAGCCGGCCCGCGCGCCGAAGGTCAGGCCGAGTGGCCCGCCGCGGTACCAGTCGCCGGCGAAATCGGCCGTGACCTTGAGCGTGCCCTGAGCCGGCAGCCGCGTGGCGACGCCAGGGCCGACGACGACGAGTTGCCCCGCTTCCAGTCGAACCGCGCCGGGGGCGAACGCCGCCGCGGCGTTGGCGAACGGGGCGGCGACCTCGGCGACCGTCTGCCAGGCCCGCAGCCGGGCGCGCAACTCGGCGTCGAGAACGCGGGCGACTTCGGCGTCTCGCGGGGCCAGCCAGGCGAGCCGCGCTTCGAGGCCGGGCACGTCGGCCGGCGAAACACGCGCCCCCCGCAGCTCCGCCCGCACGGCCGCAGCGAAGCGCTCGGTGAGTCGCCGCCGCGCCGCCGAACCGCCTTCGGGGTCAAGGGCGGCGAGGCGATCCACGTCGGCCTCGGCTTCCTCCGCAGCGGCCGCGTCCCAGGTCGGCCGCTCCAGCGCGAGCGCGACCCGCTCCTCGGCGTCGCGTAAGCCGCGCGACGAGCGAGCGCTGAGGGCCGCGACGGCGACCGTCACCGCTACGGCGACGACCGCCAGCGCCGCGGTGACGGCGGCTTTGTTGCGCAGCGCCCGGCGGGCCAGTTTGCGGGCGACCCCGGCGCGGCGGCCCAGGATCGGCTCGCCGGAGCGGTAACGCTCGAGGTCTTGAGCCAGCCCCAACGCCGACGGGTAGCGCGCCTGCGGCAGCTTCGCCAACGCCTTGAGACAGATCGTCTCGAGGTCGCGCGGCACGCCGGGCCGCAGCTTCGACGGCGCGACCGGCTCGGCGTTGCTGACCATGTCGAGGGTGTCGAGTACCGAGTCGCCCTTGAAGACGACCCGCCCGGTCAGGCACTCGTACAGGATCGCCCCGAGCGCGTAAACGTCCGTCGCCGGGCCGATTTGCCGGGTGCGGCCCGCTGCCTGCTCCGGGGCCATGTAGCTGGGCGTGCCCATGACCGCCCCGGTGCGCGTCTGGCCGCTGTCGCCCTCCTCCAGGCGCTTCGCGAGGCCGAAGTCGGTGACCTTCGGCACGCGGTCCGCGCTCAGCAGCACGTTGGCCGGCTTCAGGTCGCGGTGGACGACGTTCTTCAGGTGGGCGTGGTGGATGGCGCGGGCCAGCGTCTCGACGGTCTCGGCCGCGTCCGCCGGCGACCACGGCCCGGCCGCGAGCGCCCCGGCCAGGCTGCCGCCGGCGACGTACTCCAGCGCGAAGTACGGGTCGCCGTCGTGCTCGCCGATCTCGAAGATTTGCACGATGTTCGGGTGCTGGAGCCGCGCCACCGCCTCGCCCTCGACGCGGAAGCGCTCGAGTTGCTCCGGCGAGGCGTCCCCGCCGCCGCGGATCATCTTGAGCGCGACCATCCGCTTGAGGCTGGTCTGCCGGGCGAGGTAGACGACGCCCATGCCGCCGCGGCCCAGCTCGTCGAGCACCTCGTAGCCGGGGACCGTCGGCGTCTTGGCGGCGTTACTCCGGCTCGACGGCGACGACTTGCCCAGGAGGTCGGTCGTCGCCCCGGACGGCCCGGCCGCCGACCAGCCTTCGTTCGTCTCGGCCGACTGCGGCTGGTCGAGGGTCTGGAGCGGATCGACGGGTTCGGTCGGCACGGCACTACCTCCGGGCGTTGGCGTGCCTTGACGATGGTGCCAACGGAAGACAGTTTAACCTCCCGCCGACCCGCTGACAACCGGCTGGAATTTCGCCACCGTGATCGTCAAGGCGTTGCCCTCGACGCTCGC
>JANXTD010000792.1 GCA_025352585.1 Fimbriiglobus sp. | reverse complement strand
AAACTCGGCGGCCGAGCACGGCGGCGTCTTGTCCGCGGCGCGGCCGACCAGCTCGGACAGGTGCTCGTGCAGCCGCCCCGCCTCGTCGCCGTAGGGTGGCCGCAACTCGCCGTAGGCCTCGATGGCCGCGGCGTAGTCCGGCTCGCGGTCCCCGACCCGGAAGGCGTGGCCCAGCCGGGCGAACGCGTCGTGCCAGTACGGCGTCCCGGCCGGCGGGTCGGGCAGTGACTTGTCCAATTTGTCCAGCCGGCGGGTCCAGCCGCCCGCAGCGCTCACGGGTAGGCCCCCCGGCCGGCGGTCCCCTCGGGGGCCGACTGTTTGACGCGGTCCTCAAGGTCGAGCAGGCGGTCCTCCAACTCGACGAGCGACCGCAGCTTGACGCCGAGGTCCAGGATCGACCGCGCCGCGGTGAGCCGCACCGCCGGCGCGTAGGCCGGCTTCAGGAGGTCGGCGAGCGTGCGCACCGACTCCACGCCCGCAGCCGTGAGCATCGCCGCGGCGCGGGTGAGCATCTCGTGTCGCAGCTCCTCGGCGCGAGTCTGGAACGCGGGGTCCTGCAGGCGGCGGTAGACGGTGGCCGGGCTGACCCCGGCCTGCTTGGCGGCCTGCTCGGCGGAGAGTCCGCAGGCGAGGGCCAGCACCAGCGCGTCGTCGGCCTTGCGGGCCTTGCTCATGGGTCTGCCTCCGCTTGTCAGGTCGAGTTGAGAGGGTTTGACGACTTTTGAGAGGGTTTCGGGCGGGCGTTAGGGCTGGCGTCAGACATCGAAGGCGTGGCCGCCGAACAGCTTGTGCGGCCCGCCGGTCAGTAGCGGTACCGCGGTGCCGGCGGCGTAGCGAACCTCGCGGCCGACCCCGCCCCACACCGCCGTGACGCCGGTCGCCTCGCCGGGGGCGACCTCGACGTAGAAGACGTTCAGCGGTCCGGTGGCGGGCGGCCGGGGTGTGAGGCGCTTCTCCAGCCGCTCGAGTCGTTCTTTCGGAGTCACACCGGCACCCCCTCGGCGGGCACGCGCTCGGCCGTGTGGCCGGTGAACTGCTCGTAACGCTTGACGATCACGTCGCAGTAGCGGGGGTCGAGTTCCAGGAGCGCCGCGCGGCGGCCGGTCGTCTCGGCGGCGACGAGTGCGGTGCCGGAGCCGGCGAACGGGTCGAGCACCACCCCGCCCTCGGGGCACGAGTTGCGCACCAGGTACTCGAAGAGCGCGACCGGCTTCATCGTCGGGTGCTCGCCGTTCCTCGCCGGCCGGTCGAACTCCAGCACCGTCGACTGCGTGCGGTCGCCGAGCCACTCGTGGGCCGCTCCTTCCCTCCAGCCGTACAGGCACGGCTCGTGCCGCCAGTGGTAGTCCTGGCGGCCGAGCGTGAAGGCCGACTTGGCCCAGACCAGGCACTGCCGGACGGTCAGCCCGGCGTCGCCGCAGGCCATACGAACGGCGAGGCCGTGCAGGTCGGCGTGCCAGACGTAGAAGCCGCCGCCCGGCCTCACGACCGCGATGGCGGCACTCAGACACTTGGCGAGGAAGGCGCGGTAGGCATCGGCGTCCATGTCGTCGTTGGCGATGGTCATGGCCTCAGCCGTCTTGCCGGCGTAGGCGACGTTGTAGGGCGGGTCGGTGAGCAGCAGGTCGGCGGGGCGGCCGTCGAGCAGCCGCGCGTAGGCGGCGGGGTCGGCGGCGTCGCCGCACACGAGCCGGTGCCCGCCCATCACCCACAGGTCGCCGGGGCGGGTGACGGCCTCGGCGGGCGGCTCGGGCACGGCCTCCGGGTCGCCCGTCGGGGCCGCGTCGTCGGTGCCCAGCAGGCGGTCGAGGTCGCTGGCGTCGAAGCCGGTCAGGTCGAGGTCGTAGCCCTGCTCCCGCAGGCCCAACAGCTCGGTGACCAGCGCGTCGTCGTCCCAGGTGGCGATCGACGCGGTGCGGTTGTCGGCGAGGCGGTAGGCTTTCGTCTGGGCCGGGGTCAGGCCGACCGCGACGTGGACCGGCACCTCGGCCAGGCCCAGCTTCAGAGCCGCTTTGTGGCGGGTGTGGCCAACAATTATTACGCCGTCGGCGTCGACGACGATCGGCTGGCGGAAGCCGAACTCTTGGAGGCTCCTAGCGACCGCGTCCACTGCGGCGTCGTTGAGCCGGGGGTTGCCGGGGTAGGGGCGGACCGACTCGACCGGGCGCATCACCACGATCATGGCGTTCGTCCTCCGGGCTTCGGGCGGGGGTTCACGCGAATCTGGTAGCTACGGGGAAAGGCCCGCCTGCAGGTCCTCCCGACTACGATTCTCACTGAGGTTGCCTGACGCGGGGGCGGGCCGGGGCATTCTTGCACACCCTGCGTCGCCGACGCCAACTAGCCGGGGCCGGCCCCGTCGCCAGCTCCGAGTGCGTGGGTCGTGGGGTATCCCCCCG
>JANXTD010000760.1 GCA_025352585.1 Fimbriiglobus sp. | reverse complement strand
CTCGGCGATCGACCAGAACTCGGCGGTGCAGTTGGTGACGACCGCGACCTTCGGCTTGCCGCTGCTCGAGGAGCAGGCGGGGACCGCGGCGGCGAGCGCCGCCAGGAGGACCGTTGGGGCGAATCGCAGGAGGCGGGACATGGCGGCAAGCTCTGGGAGGGGGGAGGACTTCCTAAAGGTTCTTGCAAAAGTAGCGACGCGACGCGACGTTGCAAGCGCACTCAGTGCAATCCTACGGAAGTTTCCCCGGCCGTCCCGTCAGTCGTTGGAGCCGCGCGACCACCGCGGCGGCACCGGCTTGGGGTTCATCTGGTCGGCGATCGGCGTGCCGCGCCGCGACTCCGCCAACAGCGTGCGGGCCACGGCGAGGTGCTTGCGATCGACATTGGCGTTCTGCAAGATCTCCGCGGCGATGGCGGCGGCGTCCTCGTTGGCGGGCGGCTTCTTGGGGCCGGCCTTCGACGAATTCGACTGCTCGAAGATCGCCTCGGTGCGGAGTTGCACGTCGTCCGGACCGCTGCCCGGCGAGCCGTTCGCTGCACTGCCGGCCGGCGTGACCGGGGCGTCCGAGAGGCGCAGCCGCTTCGAGGTGCGGGCCTCCGCGCTCATCCGGCCGAGTTCCAGCGCGAGCACCGCCGAGAGTTCGTCGTCGCTGCGGCAAGCATCGACGAGGCCCTCGGTGACGAGCAGCCCGTTGCCGTCGGCGTGGTAAACCTCCGGCTCCTTGCGGCCGACGACGTAGAAGACCGTCGACACGCCGAGGAACGGGTTCTGCCCGACGAGCGCCTCGCCGAGTTCGTGGACGCGGGCCGACGCCTCGGGCCGGGCCGCCGGGTAGGCCGACGTGTCGATCGCCTTGTTGGCGACGGCCCCGCGGTGCAGCAAGTCTTCCGGCGCGCAACCAGCGGCGAGCGCGACCAGGAACGCGAGGGGGCCGGCGAGGAGGGTGCGTTTCATGCCGCCGGCCATACCCCGACCGCCGCCGGCTGTCGAGGCCAACGCGCGGAAACCGTCCGGTCACCGAACCGGCTTGGGGGCGATGACCGGCTGACCGGGCCGCGGAGCGCCGGGAAGCGGCTGGAAGTCCGGCGCGGCTCCGGGCACGGCGGGGCCGGCCGGGCGCGGCGGGGGGTTGCCGCCGACGCGGACCGAGCCGAAGTCGGCCACGGCGGACTTGTCGCCGCCGGTGATCGTCACGGTGCGGGTCGTCGGCGAGGTCGCGGTCGCCCCCGCCGGCAGGGTCTGCTCGACCGTGTAGACGCCGGTGCGCAGCCCCTCGGCGACGCCGAAGTGGAAGTCGCCGCGCGGGCCGGTCGTCGTCGTCGCCACGACCAGGCCGTCGGAGTCGCGCAGGGTCACGGTGACCCCCGGCAGGCCCGCTTCGGTCGATTGCCGCCGGCCGTCGCGGTTGCCGTCGCCGAAGGCGGTGCCGGAGACGTCCACCTTGAAGAAGAAGGCGTTCGGTTGCAGGCTCGTCAGCGCGGTGTTGCGCTGGATCACCTCGGTCAGGTGCGTGCGGTTCAGGGCGTCGAGGGCCGGGCCGCTGAAGGCGTTCTCGTACCAGAAGCGGTCGCCGTTGCGCAGCCGGCTGAACTGGTCCATGAGGATGGCCCGGTCGGTCGCGCCGACGCTGCTGCCGGGGGTGTGGTCCTCGGCCAGCACGCCGACCCACAGGTCGATCTTGTTCACGGTGCCGTAAAGCTGCTGGAGCTTGGCTTGCATCGCCACGTCAGAGGTGATCTGGGCGAAGCTCGTCACCCTCGGCAGGCCGTAGGCGGCGCGGGTCGTGTTGTAGTCGGCCAGGCCGTGGTCGCGGCCGCGCTGGATGTTCAGGCTCGCCAGGTCGAAGCCGCCCGCGCCGGGCGCGCCGAACAGGAAGTTGCGGACGCTATCGACGACCTTGGTGTCCACCTCGTTGGTCGGGTCGGACGCGAGGTACTTCAACAGCGGGTCGATGCCGTGGGCGGCGACGAGGGCCGGGTTGTTGAAGGCGTCCTTCAGCGCGACGCCCGGCGCGACAGGGGTGCCGTCGTTGCCGAGGAACTGGATGTCGTCCACAAGGAGGCTGTGGCCGAAGCGGTAGCCGGCGGTGGCGAACTCGTTGGCGACGCCGGCGTTCGCCCCTGGGTTGTAGCCGGCGTAGGGGTTCAGGCCGCGGCCCATTAGCGCGGGCAGCCACTCGTTGACGGTGATCGACTCGATCTCCCCGACGACGCGGGCGCGGGCCTGCTGGTAGACCTGCTCGTCGGTCAGCCGGGGGTCGGCCGCCGCGACTTGGCCGGCGATACGGTTGTGCTCGCGTAAAAAGACCGTCTGCAAACTCGTCAGCTCCGGGTTCTCGTTGACGCGGCTGTCGCCGGCGAGGTAGTTCCCCGCCGCGTCGGTCGGCAGCAAGTTGCCGGCACTCGTCTTGAGGCGGCCGCCGGTGAGGGTGCGCAGGCTGGCCGCCGTCGCCGCGTCCGAGCCGTAGACCATCGAGCCGTCGAGGTACGCCGAGGTGGCGTTGACCTGCTGCCGCGGGTTGGCGGCACTCGTGCCGGTGGCCAGGTCGAAGGTCGAGCGTTTCATGCTGATCGTCTTGGTCCCGGTGCCGGCGGGGTCGAACGACGGGTCGCCCGTCGGCACGGCGATCGGCAGGCGCTCGGTCGTCCCGGTCGGCGTCAGGTCGATGTCGTGGTCGATGAACTGGCCCCAGGCGTAGACGAAGGCCGACATCTGCCGGTCGTTGCTGCTGGTGGTGCCGGTCTGGTCCGAGACGGCGTTGCTGACGGCCCGAGCGCTGGGCCGGTCGGCCCCGGCTGGTGTCGAGATGCCGTCGGCATAGGCGGCGGGGGCGAGGCGGAGGAAGTCGGTCCCGGACTGGCCCCAGGCGGGGTTCGTCAAGTTGTTACCGCTGCCGTCGAGCGACCGCACGAGGGACGCGGCGGGCACGTCGCGGGCTTCGAGCCGGTCCAAGCTGAGCCGGGTGCGAGGGTTGCGACTCCGGGACGGCCGTCGGGCGTCATTGCCAAGGGCTTTGGCGAGACGGCTTGCGAGGGTCAAGAACGGGTTCATGATCGGTCTCCAGGCGAGGTGCGGGCGAGAGGCTTGCCGCGGGTCCAGACGGTCCGGCAAGTGCGACTTGCCAGGACAGTCGCGGCCGGGGCCGATTTGCGGGCGCGGTAAAACGGAATTTGTTCAAAATTGATGAGAGCGGGCGGAATTTCCCCGCGAGTCGCGCCCGCTTGCGATCAACTCTCGCGACCTCCGGGGGAAGGAGAATTCCGATTCGGGCGGCGGTGCGGGGTGCCTGGGCGTGACGTTCAAGATGTGCCCGGAGTCCGAGTCTTTGCAATGGGAGCGACTGTGATTGACTTCCGCCCCACGCGGCTGCGTCTGGAGCCGATGGCCGAGCGCTGCTTGCCGTCGCACTCCCCCGTGTCGCCGAACTTCGCGCCGGCCGGCCGCGAGTTCGCCGACACCCGCCGCGAGGACCGCGCGCCCGTCGCGCCGCTCGAGATCACCGCCCCCGCGGCCATGTCCCCCCACCGCGGTTCGCCGACGTTGGCCCGCTCATCGTGTCGAACCCGCGGGACGGCATTGACAAGTCTCCGGCCGCCCCAGAACTGACGCAGGTTTCGCCGCCGCGAACCTCGGCCGCGCTCGTGCGGGACACGCGACCGCCGTCAGGCATCGCCGCACTCATGGCGACGGAGAAAGCGACCGGCAGCGCCGCCGGCGTGGCCACCGAACCGGCCCCGCGGAGCGACCCCCGCCCCATCGCAGTGGCGAGCGCCGCGGCGGACGCCAGCGTGACCGTCTTGGCGGCCGGCTACGGCGCGGCGGCCAGCGCCGCCCTGTTTCACGATGCGCGGTTGGCCCAGCCCTCGGAAGCCGAGGTCGATGTCGAGCCGCCCGCCCCGATGCCGGCCGGGTCGCCCGCGTCGGTGGAGCCGGTCGCGCGGTGGTACGACGACCTCGCGGACGCCCTGCCCTTCGCCGGGGCGTTGCCGTTCGGCCTGGACGCGCTGGGCCAGGCCGCGCGGGGTCTGCTCAGCCACTTGGAGGCCGCCGCGGACAGCGAGGCGACCGACCCGGCCGCGTACGACTTCGCCTGGCTGGCCGGGGCGACCGCGGCCCTCGGCGGGGCCGGCTACGCCGCGCGCGGGGCCGCCGAGCGCCACCGGGCCGCCGCGGCTCCGGGGCCGCGCTCGCCCCTGGCCGCGTGGGGGGGTCGCCATGCCCGCGACTGACCGCGACCGCCCGGCCCCCGAACTCCGCGACGCCCTGGGCCAACTCCGCCCCAACGAGTTGGAGGCGGCCGAGGCACTTTTCGAGGCGTACTCGCCTTACCTCCGCGCGGTAGTCCGACGGCAACTCTCGGACCGGCTGCGCGCCCGCTTCGACCCCAGCGACGTGGTGCAGTCGGTCTGGGTCCAGGTCGTGCGGCAACTCGGCCGCGACGGCTGGCCGCTCGGCGACGAGGCGCGGGTCCGCGGGCTGCTGGCCACGATCGCGCGCCGCCGGCTCATCAGCCGCATCCGCAAGGAAGACCCCGCGACCCCGGTGCGCTGCCTCGGCGACGACGAGCCGGTCGCGGCCGGCCCGAGCCGCTACCCGCCGGCCAGCGAGGTCGCGCAGGCCGCCGAGACCTGGGGGCGGCTCGTCGCACTCTGCCCGCCCGAGCACCTCGCCATCCTGCACCTCCGCCGCGACGGCCTGAAGCTCGACGAGATCGCCGCGCGGACGGGGCTGCACGAGGGCAGCGTCCGCCGCGTGCTCCGCCGCCTGGCGCAACAACTCGCGCTGACCGAGTGCCCGGCCGGCGACCTCGACGCCGCCGGTGACGAATGACCCCGGCCGCGTCCGAGTCGGTGGCCGCGTCGCTCGTCGCGCGGTGCGCCGACGACATGGCGGCGCGGTGGGCGGCCGGCGACTTCGTCGGGGTCGAGGACGCCTTGGCCCGGCACCCACACTTGGCCGCGCGGCCCGACGCCGTGCTGGAACTCCTCGCCGAGGAGTTGGCCTTGCGCGAGGAGCACGCCCGTCCGGCGACGCTCGACGAACTCGACGCCCGCTTCCCCGGCCGGCGGCCGCAGGTCCGGGCGCTGCTCGAGTGCCAGCGGCTCCTCGGCGGCCGGCTCGCCGCGCCGGTCTTCCCGTCGCCGGGCGAGACGTTGGGCGACTTCCTGCTCGGCGCGGAACTCGGCCGCGGGGCGCAGTCGCGCGTCTTCCGGGCGACCCAGCCGCGGCTGGCCGACCGGCCCGTCGTCTTGAAGGTCAGCCCCGACAGCGGCGTCGAGCACCTGTCCCTGGCGCGCCTCCAGCACGCGAACATCGTGCCGCTGTACGCCGTCGCGGACTTCCCCGAGCGCGGCCTGCGCGGGCTGTGCCTCCCCGACTTCGGCGGCCGCACCCTCGCCGACGCGGACGTCCGCTTCGCCGCCGGCCCCCTCGCGGACGCGGTCGCCTGGGTCGGCGCAGCACTGGCGGACGCCTTGCAGTACGCCCACGACCGCGGCATTCTG
>JANXTD010000780.1 GCA_025352585.1 Fimbriiglobus sp. | reverse complement strand
GGAGTTGGTCACGAAGTTGACGCCGTGGACGTCGTCGACGAAGCCGTCGCCGTCGTCGTCGCGGCCGTTGCCGGCCACCTCGCCGGGGTTGGTCCAGAGGTTGCCCGCGAGGTCGGGGTGCGTCAGGTCGATGCCGCTGTCGATGACCGCGACGACGGTTTGGCCGGTGCCGGTCGTCACGTTCCAGGCAGCGGGGGCACCGATCGCCCGGAGCCAGTCCTGGCTGGCGAAGTTGGGGTCGTTCGGCGTCGAGTCGAGGGCGAGTTTCGCGTCCCGGCTGACGGACTGGACGCCCGAAAGCGCGGCGAGCTTCGACTGCGTGACCGGGAGCGACTGCCCCTCGCGCAGATCGACGGCGTAGAGGCCGAAGCCGATCGCCGCGAACTCCCCGACGCCGGGGGAGCCGCGTAACTCGGCGGCGCGGCTCGCCTCGGGCACGACCAGGCTGAACGTCACCAGCAGGCGGTCGGGGGCGACGCCGGCCGACGGGGTCACGCGGTCTTCGAGGCGGTCGAAGTCGGGGGGGAGTCGGCGCGTGGCCATGCGGGGGCTTCCGGGGGCGTGTCGGGGTGCGGTCGTCCGGGTTGTCGCCGTCGTGCGGGGCGTGCCGGACGTGCCAATCGTAATGCCTGGAGCGGGGCCGACTTGAGCGAAAGTGACGGTTCCGCGGGGAACGGCCGCCCGGATCGGGGGGCCGTGCCGGTTACCGCAAGTGTAACGGTTGGCGAGGCGTGGCGAGTTGCGGGGGCGGGGTTGGCGCGGTTACGCCGGGGGTCGGCGCGGAAGTGCGGCGGGCGGGCCGAGTTTGGCCCACGCCGGTCGCCGGGGCGACCGAAGAATGGTGGACGACCGCGGCGTCGCCGGGAAATTTCGGGTTGGGCTCGCCCCGCTTGACGTTCCCGGTGGGGGGCCTGTATATTGAACGTGCGCTAACGGATTGGCGCGCTGTCCTCACACGACAGGGATTCGTCCCGGCTGCCGATCGAGACCCCCGCCCCACCCTCGGCCGCGCCGCCCGACGCCCACGCTCGGACGACCGCCCCCGACACCCGCGTACTCAACCGTACCAGGGGCAACCGGACTCGACCCGACGCCGAGGCATACCGCGGAACTCGTACCCGTCCGCTTCGCCGTTCCCCCGCCGGACGCGACCCGTAGTGGCCGCGTCGGGTCTTCGGCGTCGCGTCGGTCCGTCTTCAGCCCGGTGGGTGTCTCGTGCCGCCTCTTTCGGTGGAACTCAAGAAGCAGGTCAAGCAGGCGAACGACATCGTCGATGTCGTGGCGTCCTACGTCCCCGTTACCCCGAACGGCAAGCTCTACAAGTGCCTGTGCCCGTTCCACAACGACACGCGGCCGTCCCTGCAAGTCGATAAGCACTTCCAGAACTTCCGCTGCTGGTCGTGCGACGCGCGCGGCGACGTGTTCGACTTCGTCATGAAGTTCGAGAAAGTCACCTTCCCCGAGGCCCTGCGGATACTCGCCGGGCGGGCGGGAATCAAGCTCGAAAGCGACACGGTGTCGCCGGAGGACCAGCACCGCGGGCACCTCTTGCACGTCGTGAAGTGGGCCGAGGAGCAGTACCGCCGCTGTGCCTTTTACGACGACGCGGCCGACGGGGCGCGGCAGTACCTCGCCGACCGCAAGCTGCTCGGGGCGACGGTCAAGCAGTTCGGCCTGGGCTACGCCCCCGTGGCCGGCGACTGGCTGTGCCGGCTGGCGGAGGCCGACGGCCTGTCGCCGGGGCTGCTCGTCGAGGCGGGGCTGATCGCGGCGCGCGACGAGAACCGCGGCTTCTACGACCGCTTCCGCGACCGGGTGATGTTCCCGATCCGCGACGTGCGCGGCCAGACCGTCGGCTTCGGCGGCCGCATCCTGCCGACCTCCCCACTCGCGGCCCGCGGCCCCAAGTATTACAACACGTCCGAGACGCTACTCTTTAAGAAGCAGGAGTTGATCTACGGCCTCGACGTGGCCCGGCACGCCGGCTCGACCGAGGGCTATTTGGCGATTGTCGAAGGCTACACCGACGTGATGATGGCGCACCAATGTGGCGTCGCCAACGTGGTCGCCACGATGGGCACCGCACTGAACATGACCCACGTCATGCAACTGCGCCGCTACGTCCCCAAAGTGGTGCTGGTCTTCGACTCGGACACGGCGGGCGAGTCGGCGACCGACAAGTCGCAGGGGCTGTTCTGGGCGCAACACAACTTCGAGATTTCGGTCTGTACGTTGCCCGAAGGGTTGGACCCTTGCGACCTGTTAACGCAACCGGGCGGGCCGGAGGTCTTCAAGCAATGCTTGAAGGACGCCAAGGACGTTCACGAGTTCAAGATCGACTCCTTGTTAAAGCGCCACTCGACGAATACGATTGAAGGGCAGAAGCACATCGTCGATGCGTCGCTGAGTTTCCTGGCGCTCGCGGAAAGCCCGTCGGCGGCGGCGCAAATGAAGATCGAGTTGGCCATCACGCGGCTGGCCCACCGGCTGGGGTTGCGGCAGGAAACCGTCTGGGCTCGGCTCGGCGAGTTGCGCACCGAGATGCGGCGTAAGGTCGCGGAGCAGGCCCGCTTACAACCGACTTCGCGGCCGGCCGCCGTGTCGGTTACGGTAAACACGACGAGCCGCTACCAGGCCCAAAATGCGACCGACGCGGCGCGGGGCGGCAAGGCTGACAAGGCGGAGCGGCAGTTGCTCGAAATCCTGCTGGCCGACGCCCCTTTGGTGACCGTGGCGCGGGACAAGGTTCGGCCCGACAGCCTGGTCCACACCGGCTTAAGGCGGATGCTCGAGGAGTTGTACGCCATGCAGGACGCCGGAATGCCGGCCGACCTGGACGGGTTAAGGGTACGCTTACTGGACCGGCCGGATTTGGCCGACGCCGCGAGCCGGTTGCAGGATGTCGGCCGGGGCATGTCGGACCGGCCGACGTGGCTGGGCCGGGTGTTGAACTTCTTCGAGGAGTTCCGTACCGAAACCGAGAAGTCGGGGATCAAGCACGAGTTGGCGGGGGCCGTCAACGACGAGCAGTCGATCGCGCTGTTGCGGCGCTTGCAGCAGAAGACCAGCCCCCCGGCGAACTCGCTGGGCGTGGGGCCGGCGTTCAACTGAGGACCGGTTGGACCGGAGTCGAGTCGGAGTCGAGGCGAGTTCAGCGGCGAGTGCGAACCCCCGGCCTGCATGACGCAAGCCGGCCCGAACGGGAGGGACGATCATGGACCAGAAGACCGACGACGTGCTCAAAGTCCTCATCGCGAAGGGGAAGCTGACCGGCTCCCTCACGTACGACGAGGTCAACCAGGCGCTGCCCGAGGGCACCTCCGACGGGGACCGCCTCGCCGAGATTCTGGAGTTGCTGGAGTCGCACGGCATCAACCTCATCGACGAGGCCGACGCCGCGGAGACGACGACCGACACCGCCAACATCGCCGAGGAAGTCCTGGCGGCCGAGGCTGAGGCGGCCTTCGAGGACTCCGACGGCGACGGCCGGCACATCGACGACCCGGTGCGCATGTACCTCACCCAGATGGGCGAGATCCCGCTGCTGACCCGCGAGAAGGAGATCTCGCTGGCCCAGAAGATCGAGGTCACCCGCCGCCGCTTCCGCCGCAAGGTTCTCGAGTGCGATTACGCGCTGCGCAACGTGTTCGAGACGCTGAAGCGCGTGCAGGTCGGCGACTTGCCGTTCGACCGCACCATCAAGGTTTCGCAAACCGAGAACCTCGAAAAGGACAAGATTCTGCAACGGATGCCGCACAACCTGCGGACGCTGGAGCCGTTGATGGAGCACAACGTCGATGACTTCACGCGCTTGATTGAGGATCGTCCCGAGGCCAAGTTGAACGAGGCCGAGCGCGAGGAGATTCGCAAGCGCCTGAAAACCCGCCGCCGCAAGACGGTGACGCTGATCGAGGAGTTGTCGATCCGCACCCAAAAGGTGCAGCCGCTAATGAAGAAACTCGAACAGATCTCGCACCGCATGGACGGCCTCGACGCCAGCGCCACCGCGCTCAAGGGCAACAAGGCGGAGCGCGAGCAGAAGGCGGGGTTCGAGAAGGAACTGCTCGACCTGATGCTGATTACGCTCGAAGAGCCGGCGAGCCTGCGGCGGCGCGTGTCGATCATGAAGCTGCGCTTCGGCGAGTACGAGCAGGCCAAGCGCGAACTCTCCGGCGGCAACCTGCGGCTCGTCGTGAGCATCGCCAAGAAGTACCGCAACCGCGGCTTGAGCTTCCTCGATTTGATTCAGGAGGGCAACACCGGCCTGATGCGCGCGGTCGATAAGTACGAGTACCGCCGCGGCTTCAAGTTTAGCACCTACGCGACGTGGTGGATTCGCCAGGCGATCACGCGCGCCATTGCGGACCAGGCGCGAACGATCCGCATCCCGGTCCACATGATCGAGACGATGTCGAAGTTGCGCAACGTGTCGAAGAAGCTCCTCCAAGAAATGGGCCGCGAGCCGACGATCGAGGAGACGGCCAAGGAGGCGGGGATTTCCTACGAGGAGACCAAGCGCGTCCTCAAAATCTCGCGGCACCCGATCAGCCTCGACCGCCCCGTCGGCGAGAGCGAAGACAGCTACTTCGGCGACTTCATCGAGGACGACTCGGTCGAAAGCCCCGTCAACGCCGCGACGAATGAGATGTTGAAGGACAAGATCGAGAACGTGTTGAAGACGTTGACGTACCGCGAGCGCGAAATCATCAAGTTGCGTTACGGCCTCGGCGACGGCTACACCTACACGCTCGAAGAGGTCGGCCGCATCTTCAAGGTGACGCGCGAGCGCGTGCGGCAGATCGAGGCGAAGGCGGTGCGCAAGCTGCAACACCCCGTGCGCAGCCGGCAACTCGAAGGCTTCCTCGACACCTGGGTGAAGAAGCCGGGGACGTAAAGTCCTCCGACCAGATTCGCCCCACGCAAGGAGTCCCCATGACGCCGGCCGCGACCGAACTGCTCCATGCCGTATTAGCGCTGCCCGAACCCGACCGCGCCGACGTGATCGAAGCCCTCGAAGCTTCACTACACCCGCCGGCGGGTCTGCACCCGGCGTGGGGGCCGGAACTGAGGCGGCGGGCGGCCCAACTCGACTCCGGCGAGGTGAAGGGCGTGCCACTTGAAGAGGTGATGAGGAAGGCGTACGCCCGGCTTGAGGAAGCCGGCGTGACCCGTGAGTGAAGTGATTCTCCACGAGGAAGCTGAGGAAGAGTTCGAGGCCGCCCAACTGTGGCACCTGTCGCACAGCAAGCGTTCGGCGGAGCGCTTCACCAGGGCGGTGCGTCGCGTCGCTGAGGAGGCGCTGACATACCCGACTCGTTACCCCGAGTACGACGCCGAATTCCGTGAAGCCGGGATGACCGACTACCCGTACAGCGTCATCTACCGCGCCCTGCCGTCGGGCGACGTGCAGGTGATCGCCGTCGCCCACGCCAGCCGCGCGCCGGGCTACTGGCGCGACCGGGCGTAAGATGCCCGTGACACATACCGCCGAGGAGTCCGCGATGACGCAGGCCGCCACCGAATTGCTCAACGCCGTGATCGCGCTGCCCGAGCCCGACCGGGCCGAGGTCGTGGAGAGTCTCAACGAGGTCGTCGAGCCGCCCGAGGGGCTGCACCCGGCGTGGGGTCCGGAGCTGCGCCGGCGCGCGGCCCAGCTCGACTCGGGCGAGGTCGTCGGCATCCCGTACGAGGAGGTCCGCCGGGGGATGTTGGCGATCCTGAACAAAGCCGGCTTGAGCCGTGAGTAAGCTCCTTTACCACCCTGACGCGGACGACGAGGTCAAGGCAGCGCTCAGGTGGTCCGTCGCCCGAAGCCCTCGGAAAGCTCGCCAACTCGACACGGCATTGGGACGTGTTCTCGACGTGGTCCTCACGCGCCCGGACCGTTTCGCCAGCCTCGACCACGAGTTTCGCGAAGCCGCCGTGCCGAAATTCCCCTACAGCGTCATCTACCGCGTGCTGCCGTCGGGCGACGTGCAGGTCGTGGCCGTGGCCCACGCCAGCCGCGCGCCGGGGTACTGGCGCGAACGGGCGTAACGGGGGGTTCCGTGCAAAACGTGTACGCCTTCCAGGCGAGCTTCACCCCCCGCGGCGGCCAGTCACGCCTCGACCGCGAGGCCTGTTTCGCCGCGCTCACCGGGGCGACGACGGCCTGGGCCGCCGAGTTTAAGTTGCAGTCGCCCGACGGCGGCGGCGGTCCGGCCGTC